>NZ_WKDB01000035.1:0-69125 GCF_021606215.1 Pseudomonas sp. PA-5-4B
GGATTGCGTTGGCGGCGGAATTTGTTTCGGGTGAAAAAGAGACGGATGCCAATGATAAAGGCGAATGTCGGAAGACTGTCGAATTGTAATTCGCTCAGCCAGGAAGTGGCGACGATTAGAAGCATTGGTCCGGTGAGGATGAGGGCCAGTCCGAACCATTTTCTGAGCTCGGGATGCTTCAACTTACTATCGAGCAGGACAGTAAGGGCAATAAGAATGAGGAGCGAGCCCCAAGAGCTGTAGTCGACCATCGTTGAGTCCTTTCGATGTTCACGGTTTTTGCCGGGACAGTTGAGAGGTCACTAGTTTCGGTCATGTGAAGGGAGGTTATGTAGAGGGCTTGGCAGGTGTTTTGATCAGTTTGGGAAGAGGACTACACGGTGTTTGTCTGCTTCCCACAAAGCTTTCCGGCATTTGCGGTTTGACAGTGTTTTTTTTGGCAACACACAGCCAATGTGGGAGCCGGGCTTGCCCGCGATGGCGGTGTGTCAGGCAATATTTCCCTGCCTGACACACCGCCATCGCGGGCAAGCCCGACTCCCACAGGTTTCCTGATCGTTCCCCCGCTCCTGCGTGGGAACGCCTCCCGTGACGCTCTGCGTCACCAATGCCCAAGCTTAAAGCCGTGCGCGGAGGTGGGACGCGGAGCGTCCCGGGCGGCATTCCCACGCAGAGCGTGCGGAACGATCAGTCAGAACGGCTTCAAGGGACGGCCATCGCCAATCCTACAGACGCGAAGCCGCATCCAGGTCCATCAACCCGCGTCCGTAGGCTTCGCTGTTGGCATAGATGCCCGTCCGATTGGCGGTGCTGAGCAAGCGTTCGCGAACCTGCTGCGGGGTCATTTTTTAGATCGTTCCCACGCTCCTGCGTGGGAATGCCTCCCGTGACGCTCTGCGTCACCAATGCCCAAGCTTAAAGCCGGGCGCGGGTGGCGGGACGCGGAGCGTCCCAGGCGGCATTCCCACGCAGAGCGTGAGGAACGCTCAGTCAGGACGGGGTCATGGGACGGTCGTCGACAGACTGCATGGGGATCAACTGGGCATAGAGGGTGGATGCCTTGACGATAGGCAGTGCATTTGCGGAGAAGTATTCGGGCATTTCAAAGGCATGCACGGCCAGTTGCTCGGAGGTGGGTTTCGGCGGCGTTGCACAGCCCATCAGCAGCAAGGGCATTGCGAGGAGCAAAGAAAACGGTGGCATGCGAGACATTCACGACTCCTTGTCGGGGCTTGTAATCAAGCGTGCTACTGTCTGCATTTTTGCACGGTCTTGCTGGTTTTCTCTGTATCAGTTTGTAGCGTTTATCCCCGACCTTTTACTGATCGCTGGTCTATGTTTTTGACTCGTTCAGCGGTCAACGGAGTGACAGCTTATGCACAACACCCTCCAACAGGTCTTTGGTTACCCACAGTTTCGTTTGGGCCAGGAGGCCGCGATCAGCGCGGTGCTGGCCGGTCGTTCGGCTGCCGCTATTTTCCCCACTGGTTCCGGCAAGTCTTTGTGTTATCAGCTGTCGGCGGTGCTGTTGCCGCACCTGACGCTGGTGGTGTCGCCGCTGTTGGCGCTGATGCAGGACCAGTTGGGTTTCCTGCAACGCCATGGCATTTGTGCTGGCAGTATCGATTCGGCGCAGAGCCGTGAAGATGCCAATGAGGTGATGGCCCGCGCGCGTTCGGGTGAGTTGAAGATTTTGATGATTTCCGTGGAGCGCTTAAAGAACGAGCGCTTCCGTAACTTCCTGCAAAGCGTACAGATTTCCTTGTTGGTGGTGGATGAGGCGCACTGTATTTCCGAATGGGGCCACAACTTCCGCCCGGACTATCTGAAGCTGCCGGACTACCAGCGCCAGTTCAATATCCCACAAGCGCTGCTGCTGACGGCTACAGCCACGCCCAAGGTGATTGCCGACATGCAGGCCAAGTTCGCCATTGCGCCGGATGATGTGATCACCACGGGCTTCTACCGGCCCAATCTCAACTTGTTGGTAGAGCCGGTGAGCGGCCACGACAAACGCCGGCGCTTGGTCGAGTGGATGAGCGCGCGGGCCAATCAGCCGAGCATCGTTTACGTCACGTTGCAAAAAACCGCCGAGCAGATTGCCGAACACCTGAACCGCAATGGCATCCAGGCCGAGGCGTATCACGCCGGGTTGCCCCACGATAAACGCGAAGGTATCCAACAGCGTTTCATGGGCGGGCGCTCCAATTGCATTGTTGCCACCATCGCGTTCGGCATGGGCATCGACAAGAGTGATATTCGCAACGTGGTGCACTTCGACCTGCCCAAGTCTATCGAGAACTACAGCCAGGAAATCGGCCGCGCCGGGCGTGATGGGCAGCCGTCCGATTGCCTGGTGCTGGCCAACCGCGACAGCCTCAATGTGCTGGAAAACTTTGTGTATGGCGATACGCCGGAGCAGGAGGGCATTCGCCGTGTACTGGAGGAGTTGCAGGCGGCGCGAAGCGAGGGCCAGTGGGAGTTCCTGATGAGGTCGCTGTCGGACCACAGCAACATCCGCGAGCTGCCGCTCAAGACGCTGCTGGTGCAGTTGGAGCTCAAGGGTGTGATCGCACCGCGCTATGCGTTTTACGCCGAATACCGCTTCAAATACCTGATCGAGCCCGAGGCGTTGCTGGCGCGGTTTTCCGGCGAGCGGCAGCAGTTTGTCGCGGCGATCATCCAGGTATGTAAACGCGCGAAAACCTGGGCGACGGTGGATTTCGATGCGCTGTACCAACAGCACAATGCCGAGCGCAGCCGGGTGGTGAAGGCGCTGGATTACTTCCAGGAACAGGGCCTGATCGAGCTGGAAAGCAAGCAGATGACCGAGGTCTACAGCCTGCTCGATACCGACTTTGATCCACGGGTGCTGAGCGCCGAGTTATACACAGGCTTCAAGCACCATGAAGTGACGGAAGTGGCGCGGATCCAC
The DNA here is from genome assembly GCF_021606215.1 of Pseudomonas sp. PA-5-4B. Classification (NCBI taxonomy): domain Bacteria; kingdom Pseudomonadati; phylum Pseudomonadota; class Gammaproteobacteria; order Pseudomonadales; family Pseudomonadaceae; genus Pseudomonas; species Pseudomonas sp. PA-5-4B. Next base: position 2,936 of record NZ_WKDB01000035.1, read on the forward strand.
GCCATGCTCGAGCTTTTTGCTACCGAGCATTGCCTGGGGCAGCGTCTGGCCAAGTACTTTGGTGATGAAAATGCCCCTCAACGCTGCGGGCATTGTTCGGTATGCCACGGCCACGTCGCACATTTGCCGCCGCCGCCGAGTTTGCCGCCACTTGTGGATAAAAACTTCATGGGGCTGTGCGGTGATTTTATCCACAGGCATCATGAACACACCACGAACCTGCCAGAAGCGGAACGGCTGGCGCGGTTTCTCGGCGGTATCAGCGTGCCGCTGTTTACCAAGCTGAAGGCGCGGGGCATACCGGGTTTTGCTGCGCTGGAGGACTACCCATACGCCGAGGTGCGTGAGTGGGCGCAAGCCCACCTGAATGACCTGTAAACCCACTTTCCAGAGAACCGCCCATGCCTGACTCAATGCCGCAACGCGCTGACTACCGTCACTTCCAGCCGATCATCACGCGTTGGCACGACAACGATGTGTATGGCCATGTGAACAACGTCACCTACTACAGCTTTTTCGACACGGCGGTGAATACCTACCTGATTGAAGAAGGTGGGTTGGATATTCATGACGGTGAGGTGGTGGGGTTTGTGGTGAGTTCGGCGTGCGATTATTTTGCTTCGATCGCGTTTCCGGATCGCCTGGATATTGGCCTGCGGGTTGGAAAGCTTGGTAACAGCTCGGTGCAATATGAGTTGGCGGTGTTCAAGGCCGGAGAGGACGAAGCCAGTGCGGCGGGGCGCTTTGTGCATGTGTTTGTGGATCGGGCATCGAACCAGCCGGTGGCGATTGCGGGGAAGTTGCGCGAGGCGTTGGAGCGGTTGGTGGTTTGAGGCCCTTTTTCATGCAATGAAAGTCAAATGTGGGAGCTGGCTTGCCTGCGATAGCGGTGGGTCAGGACGCACATCTAACCCTGACCCACCGCTATCGCAGCGATGCGGCGACCCGGCAAGCCAGCTCCCACAGGGGGCCAGCTGTGTTCTTTAGAACTTACCGATGACGGTAGTGGTGCTTGTTCTTGCGATGCCCGTAGGCATGCCCGCGTCCACGGTGGTCATCTCGATCGTAACGACGGTTGTCACGCCCGCGGTAGCGGCGGTCGTCGTCATCGCTCTTGTTGCCCATGTAGTTGCCCAGCGCGCCACCTGCACCACCGCCGGCTGCTGAGCCGACCAGTGCGCCGGTGCTGCCGCCCATGCTGCGGCCCACGACGTTGCCGCCGGCTGCGCCCAGTGCGCCACCAATGGCGGCTTCGCCACGGCTGCGTCTATCGGCACCCACCGCACTGCCGCCTGCGCCACCCAAGGCTGCGCCGATGGTGGAACCTGTGTTGCCGCCCAACTGCTGGCCGACAACCGAACCTAGAACCCCGCCCAATGCGCCGCCCACACCGGCTTCGGTGGTGCCACCGGCCATGGCTGCGCCACTGACCAGGCCAAGGGACAACAAGAGAATCGAGGAGAACTTCATAGAGAGACCTCAAGAGGATGACGGCGCGATCCTGAGGTTGTATCGAGGCGCTGACAATCGAAAACCGACCGGCGGTAGAGGTTGTATACAATTCGCTAAGTTGCTGTTTTGTATAGGGAACTTAAGTCGACTTTGTGAGTCTTTAGCTACTTCGGAAGGGCCGCTTTTATGCAAAAGCGGCCTTTTTTTGTGCCTGAGTAAAACTGCCGGCATTGTTCTCTTGTGGCGAGGGAGCAAGCTCCCGCTGGGTTGCGCAGCGACCCCAACATTATTACGGGCGCTACGCACCCGAGCGGGATCAAGTTCCCTCGCCACGATGGGCTCTGCTTAGGCTGAACGGGCCATGATCAAGCCACTGTCGCTCGCCGCTTCCAGGCAAATCGCGACGAACTTCGACGTCGGCGTATGGCTGCCATCCCCGGTGCTTTCCAGCGGTACCAGCGGGTTCACTTCCGGGTAGTACGCCGCCGCCTGGCCCGCCGGAATATCAAACGCCAGCAAGGTAAAGCCCTTCACGCGGCGCTCGCGGCCATCTTCCCACAGCGACACAATGTCAGCCTTCTGACCCGGCTTGAAGCCCAGGCGGATGATGTCGGCTTCGTTGACGAACAGCACGTCACGCTGGCCCTTGACCCCACGGTAGCGGTCGTCTAGGCCATAAATGGTGGTGTTGTACTGATCGTGGGAACGCATCGATTGCATGATCAGGTCCGGCACCCGCCCTGTGGCGTGGGTGCGTTCGTGGATCAGGTCTTTGGGCAGCACGTTCGGGCGGAAATTGGCGCGGCCCGACGGCGTGTTCCAGCGGCGTGCACCGGCGGAGTTGCCCAGGTAGAAACCGCCTGGGTGTTTGATGCGTTCGTTGAAGTCCTTGAAGCCTGGGATGGTATCGGCGATCAAGTCGCGGATGCGCCCGTAGTCGGCCACCAGCCAGTTCCAGTCCACCGGCTTGCTGCCCAACGTGGCGGCGGCAATCCCGGCCAGAATTGCCGGCTCGGACTTCATCAGCTTCGACAGCGGCTGCAACTGGCCATTGGAGCCGTGCACCATGCTGAACGAGTCTTCCACTGTCACGGCTTGCGGGCCGTCGGCCTGGATATCGATGTCGGTACGGCCCAGGCACGGCAGGATCAGCGCGTCTTTGCCGTGCATCAGGTGGCTGCGGTTGAGTTTGGTGCTGATCTGCACGGTCAGGTCGCAACTGCGCAGGGCTTCAAAGGTGCGCGGGCTGTCTGGCGTGGCTTGGGCGAAGTTGCCGCCCAGGCCGATAAACACCTTGGAGCGGCCTTCGAGCATGGCGTGGATCGCTTCGACCACGTTGTGGCCATTGGTACGCGGCACCTGGAACTGGAAGCGGCGCTCCAGCGAATCCAAAAACGCCACCGGCGGGCGTTCGTTGATGCCCATGGTGCGGTCGCCCTGCACGTTACTGTGGCCGCGCACCGGGCACAGCCCGGCGCCTGGACGGCCGATGTTGCCGCGCAGCAGCATCAGGTTGGCGATTTCCTGGATGGTCGGCACCGAATGGCGATGCTGGGTAATGCCCATCGCCCAGCACATGATCACGTTTTTGCCTTTGGCGTACATGCGCGCCGCTTGCTCGATCTCGACCAGGGTGAGGCCGGACTGCGCGACGATTTCATCCCATGGGGTGTCGTCGATCTGGCCCAGGTACTCCAGCACGTTGACGCTGTGTTCATTGAGGAAGTCGTGGTCGAACACCGCCTCTTTGCCTTCGGCCTGGGCCTGGCGTTCCCACAGCAGCAGGAACTTGGCCATGCCGCGCAGGATGGCCATGTCGCCACCCAGTGCCGGGCGGAAGTACGCGGTGTTGGTCGGTTTGTCGCCGTTGGTGAGCATTTCCAGCGGGTGTTGTGGGTGCTGGAAGCGTTCCAGGCCACGCTCTTTGAGCGGGTTGATGCACACCACCTGGGCGCCACGTTTTACCGCTTCGCGCAGCGGTTCAAGCATGCGCGGGTGGTTGGTGCCGGGGTTCTGGCCCCAGACGAAAATCGCATCGGCATGTTCGAAGTCATCAAAGGTCACGGTGCCTTTGCCTACGCCCACACTTTGCGCCAGGGCGACGCCGCTGGCTTCGTGGCACATGTTCGAGCAGTCCGGGAAATTGTTGGTGCCGTAGGCGCGCACAAACAGCTGGTACAGGTACGCTGCTTCGTTGCTGGCCCGGCCCGAGGTGTAGAACTCGGCCATGTCCGGGCTTGGCAGGGCGTTGAGGTGCTTGCCGATCAGGTCAAAGGCGGCATCCCAGCTGATGGCTTTATAGCGATCGGTCTCGGCGTCGTAGCGCATCGGCTCGGTCAGGCGGCCCTGGTATTCCAGCCAGTAGTCACTCTGCTCCAGCAGTGCAGTCACGCTGTGCTTGGCGAAGAAGGCCGCGTCCACACGGCGCTTGGTGGCTTCCCAGTTGACCGCCTTGGCGCCGTTCTCGCAGAACTTGACCATGCCGCTTTCCGGCGAGTCGCCCCAGGCGCAGCCAGGGCAGTCGAAACCGCCGTTCTGGTTGGTCTTGAGCATCATGCGCAGGTTTTTCATGGCGTTGTCGCTGGTCAGCCAGGCCTGCGCCACGCTGATCAGTGCGCCCCAGCCGCCGGCCGGGCCTTTGTAAGGCTTGTAGCGCGGAGTCGGGGTTTGGTCGGCTTGGTGATGCAGGCTCATGGCTGGTTCTCCATCGCAGGGCTGTAGACCCGCGGCGCACTTTTCTGCGGCAGGTGGATGAGATTGAGGTTGTGCCGGCGCGCCCATTGCAGGGCCAGGCCGGTGGGCGACGACAGGCTGACCAGGGTCTGGATGCCTGCGCGCAACACTTTTTGAATCAATTCGAGGCTGCAGCGGCTGGTGACAATGGCCAGGCCGCCGTCGGTCGGAATTTTTTGGCGGATCAGCGCGCCGATCAATTTATCCAGGGCGTTATGCCGGCCGATGTCTTCGCGGCCCATCAGCAACTCGCCCTGGTTATTCATAAAGATCGCCGCATGCACCGCGCCGCTGTACTGGCCCAAGGGCTGAAACGCGCTGATGCGTTGGCGCAGGCCGTCGAGCCATTCGGCGGGCGGCAAGGGCGCACCGGGCAGCACTTGCAGGTCCGGCAAGGCTTGTTCTACGGCCTCTACGCCGCACAGGCCGCAGCCGCTGGTGCCGGCCAACTGGCGGCGTTGCTGCTTGAGGTTCCAGAAGGCCCGGCTGGAAATCTGTACGTGAGCGTATTGGGCAGATCCCGTGCCGCTGAGTTTTAGATCATAAATATCGCTAACGTCGGCGATAATGCCGCTGCCGATGCTGAAGCCGACGATAAAGTCTTCCAAGTCGGTGGGCGTCACCAGCATCACCGCCTGGCTGATGTCGTTGTAGGCAATCGCCAACGCCACTTCTTCGGCCAATGCAGTGCTGGCAATTTCAGTGTGTTCCAGATTGCAAAACTGGTAGCTCTGGCTGGCGGCCGGCGCGGGCGTTTCGAGGGCAGGCGCCGCGCAGACTGGGCGCTTGGCGTTCATGGGGCAATACCACCGAGGGAATGATCAATGTTTAGACTAGGCGCGACAAAGGGTCGCGTCTAATCGGCTGTACTGATCTATTGATAGATGGCGTCGATCAAGGCGCGTGTTGCGGGCTTATTCCTGGCAGCGCGCAGGCTAGCGTGTTTGGGTCTTTGGCGTGCCTGGAACCCAAGACTGCAGGACTGGTCTAGTCTTGGGCATCTGGAACTTAAACCCCAAGGAGAGCGCACCATGAGTATTTTTAGCTTTGTTAAGGAAGCAGGCGAGAAGTTGATTGACCTGTTGACGCCGGGTAATGCCAATGCGAGCGATGAGCTGAAGGATCACATCAGCAAGGTAGGGCTCGGAAATCCGAACATCACCGCAACCGTTGAGGGCGACAAAGTCACCGTTAAAGGTGAAGTTGCCACTCAGGAAGAGAAAGAGAAAATCATCCTGGCTGCGGGCAATATCGCCGGTGTTGGCAGTGTGGATGACCAGATCACCGTGACTGGCCCGGCCGCGGCAGCCGCCCGTTTTGTCACCGTTGCAAAAGGTGACACGCTCAGCGCTATTTCCAAGCGCGAATATGGCGATGCCAACAAATACCAAAAAATCTTTGAGGCCAACAAGCCGTTGTTGTCGCACCCGGACAAAATTTACCCAGGGCAAGTACTGCGTATTCCTGAGTAACACACAGAGCTAACTGTGGGAGCAGCTTTGTGTGGGAGCCGGGCTTGCCCGCGATGCAGGCAGCGCGGTGTGTCAGTCACACCGCGGTGATGCAATCGCAGGCAAGCCAGCTCCCACACTGGCCAGCTCCCACATTCACATTCCCACATTTACATTAGAGCCCGGCAATCAGATCTCGGTAATCATCGACTGCCGCAAACTCCCCTGTGTCCTTTGGCCCCTTCTTGCTGTCCGGCTCTTTGACCGCCAGCAAATGCCCCACGCCAAACTCGCGCGCACTGCGCAGGATCGGCAAGGTGTCATCGATAAACAGGCTGCGGGCCGGGTCGAACTGGATGTCGGCTTGCAACGCATCCCAGAATTGCCGGTGTTCCTTGGCGAACCCGTAGTCGTGGGAACTGATCAACCGCTCGAAATACGGCGCCAGTTCAATGCGCTCCAACTTCAATGACAGCGAATCACGATGGGCGTTGGTGATCAAAATCACACGCTTGCCGGCCTGTTTGATTGCCGCCAGAAAGGTGTCCGCGTCCGGGCGCAGGGCGATCAGGTGGGCGGTTTCCAGTTTGAGTTCGCGCACCGGAATGTTCAGCTCGGCACTCCAGAAATCCAGGCAATACCATTGCAACTGTCCGGCGTTACGCTCGAACAGCGGCTGCAACTCCATGTCGGCCATGGCCCGGCTCACCCCGTGCAAATCGGCGTAACGCTGGGGCAGGTGCTCCATCCAGAAGTGGTTGTCGAAGTGCAGGTCGAGCAAGGTGCCGTCCATGTCCAGCAGGACGGTGTCGATGGCGTGCCAGGGCAAAGAGGGCATGGGGCGTTCTCATGTAAGTAAAGATATCCGACACAGACAATCGGAAAAGCCACGGTATAGTAACCCGATCACGCCAAGGAGCCGCTTATGCGCCAGAAACCCACCGTCCTCGCCCGCGAAATAGTCGCCAGTAGCCGTTTGTTCCGCGTGGAGGAAGTGCAATTGCGCTTTTCCAATGGCGTTGAACGGACCTACGAGCGCCTGGTAGGCCGCGGTGCCGGTTACGGCGCGGTGATGATCGTGGCGATGATCGATGCCGACCACGCGTTGCTGGTGGAAGAGTACTGCGGCGGTACCGACGAATATGAATTGTCGTTGCCCAAGGGCCTGATCGAACCTGGCGAGGACGTACTGGCGGCGGCCAACCGCGAGCTCAAGGAGGAGGCCGGTTATGGCGCGCGCCAGTTGGAGCACATTACCGAACTGTCCTTGTCGCCTGGCTATATGAGCCAGAAAATCCAGGTGGTGCTGGCCACCGAGCTGTATGAAGAGCGCCTGGAAGGCGATGAACCTGAGCCGATGCGTGTGGAGCGCGTCAACCTGCGCGAGCTGTCGATGCTGGCGCAAAACGAGCAGTTCAGTGAAGGCCGTGCATTGGCGGCCCTGTATTTGGTACGAGACCTGTTGACCCAGCGTGGAGCTTTTGTCGCATGAGCGAACTGTTTTTAGGCCATCCGTTTATTGCCCCTGTGATCGAGCTGGCACGCCAGGCAGGTGAAGTCATCCTGCCGTATTGGCGCGCGGACGTAGCGGTCACCGCCAAGGCGGATGATTCACCGGTGACGGCGGCCGACCTGGCGGCTCACCATCTGATCCTGGCGGGCCTTACCGCTCTGGACCCGAGCATCCCGGTGCTGTCCGAAGAAGACGCCGATATCGACCAGAACGTGCGCGCCGGCTGGCAGCGCTGGTGGTTGGTGGACCCGCTGGATGGCACCAAGGAGTTTATTTCCGGCAGCGAAGAATTTACCGTCAACATTGCGTTGATCGAGCAAGGCCGCGTGGTGTTTGGCGTGGTGTCGATGCCCACCAGTGGCCGTTGCTACTTCGGTGGCGCGGGCCTGGGCGCGTGGCGCTCGGACGTGAGTGAGGCGCCCAAGCAGATCCAGGTACGCCAGACCCCAGCGGCCGGCGAGGCGTTTACCGTGGTAGCCAGCCGCCGCCATAGCAGCCCGGAACAGGAACGCCTGCTCAGTGGCTTGAGCGAAGGTTTGGGTGAGCTGAAATTGGCGAATATTGGCAGCTCGCTGAAGTTCTGCCTGTTGGCCGAAGGCAGTGCCGATTGCTATCCGCGTCTGGCGCCGACGTCGCAGTGGGACACGGCCGCAGCCCAGGGTGTGCTGGAAGGGGCGGGTGGTGAAGTGTTGGAGTTGAGTGGCGCGCCGTTCAGCTATCCGGCGCGGGCTTCGTTGTTAAACCCGTTCTTTCTGGCGTTGCCGGCCAAGGCAGCGTGGCGCGAGCGCCTGCTGACCCTGGCCCGTTCTTAAGGCCACAACAGGTCAAAATGTGGGAGCTGGCTTGCCTGCGATAGCGGTGTATCAGTCGATAGTTGATTCGACTGACACTGCCTCATCGCAGGCAAGCCAGCTCCCACAGTTGGTTTTGTGTTGTGACGGTTAGCGGTGCAGGACGTATTGGCCAGTGAAGGCTACAGCCCGCTCCTCACTGCCCTCATTCACAATCCACGTCTCCAACGCCAACCGCGCCCGGCCATAGCGTTTGTATGTCGCCACAAAGCGCTTCCACACCTTGTCTTCCGGCGCCGCGCAAATAGCGATCGCATCCTGAGTCACTGGCAGTGGATAACTGATCTGCCCTTCCTGAATCACGATATGCCCGTCTTCGACACCTTCTTCGCGCAGTTTCAGGTGCAGCCAACCCCAACCCGCCAATACGGCGCCGCAATAGAGGCTGCCGCCAAACATGGTGCTCTTGTGGTTGATATTGGCCTGTAAGGGCAGGTGCAGCTGCAATTGGCTGTGTTGCCAGCCGAGCACCTTGAGGCCCATTTCCCGGGTGAGGGGGATGTCGTGGTGAAGGATCGATTCCAGGTAGCGGCTGTCGCGGTTCATGGCGGTCTCTTGGCGGGTCATTCGTCGTCGGCGCTGTGGCTGGCGCTGTCGGCGAAGTTCAGGCCGTGCTTGCGCAGTTTGTCGTGCAGGGTTTTGCGCGGGATGCCCAGGGCTTCGGCGAGGCTGCGCACCGAGCTGTGGGGGCGGGTCAGCTCGGCGGCGATCAGGCTTTTTTCGAACTGCTCGACCTGATCGCTCAAACCGCCAGAGGTTGACGTCAGCACGCCCGCGGCGGGGTTGTCCGCCGTTGCGTCCAGTGCCAGTTCGAGCCCAAGGGCAAAGCGCTCGGCTGCATTTTGCAGTTCGCGCACATTGCCCGGCCAGCTGTGGCGCAACAGCAGGGCACGTTGGCCCGGTTGCAGCTCGTGCAACGGCAGGCCGTGGCGACTGCTGGCTTCGTCGGCAAAATGCTGGAACAACATCAGTGCGTCTTCACCGCGCTCGCGCAGTGGCGGAATGCGCAGCGGCGCGACGTTGAGACGGTAGTACAAGTCGGCCCTGAAGCGTCCCTGGTCGGCGGACTGGCGCAGGTCTTCCTTGGTGGCGGCGATGATGCGGATATCCAGCGGGATCAGCTGATTGCCACCCAGACGCTCGACCACTCGCTCCTGCAACAAACGCAGCAATTTGACCTGCACATCCAGGCTCATGCTTTCGATTTCATCGAGGAACAGCGTGCCGCCATTGGCGAACTCGAACTTGCCGATGCGGCGTTTCTGCGCGCCGGTAAAGGCGCCCGGCTCATGGCCGAACAGTTCGCTTTCGACCACCGATTCTGCCAGGGCGCCGGCGTTTATCGCCACAAACGGCCCGCTGCGGCGGCTCGACAGGTCATGCAGGGCGCGGGCTACCACTTCTTTGCCGGCGCCGGTTTCGCCGAGGATCAACACATCGGCGCGGGTTGCCGCCAGGGCGCCGATCTGCTCGCGCAAGCGCAGCATCTGCGGCGAATGCCCGACCAGGCGCGTGCTCAGTTGCTGGCGATCACTGAGGGCCAGGCGCAGGCTGCGGTTATCCAACACCAGGCGGCGCAAAGCCAACGCGCGGCGCACACTGTCGAGCAGGGCATCACTGGCGAACGGTTTTTCGAGGAAGTCATAGGCCCCGGCGCGCATGGCCTGCACCGCCAGCGGCACATCGCCGTGGCCGGTTATCAGCAGCACCGGCAGGTCCGGGTCCTGGCCGTGCAGTTCAGCCAGTAGCTCCAGGCCGTCCATGCCGGGCATGCGGATATCGCTGACCACCACGCCCGGCCAATCGCGGGACAGGCGCGCCGTGAGGCCCGTGGCTTCGCCCAGAGTCAGGACTTTCAGCCCGGCCAGGTCCAGGGTCTGGCACAGAGCCTGACGCAAGTGTGGATCGTCGTCGATCAACACCACCTGGATCTGGTTATCGATACTCATACACTGCGGTCCTCGGACGGTTGCAGACTCACGCCCGGCGAGCCGGCACGCAATTTCAGGGTTAACAGTGCGCCACCTTCCTTGTGGTTGGCGAACAACAATTCGCCGCCAAAGGCACGCATCAAGGTGTCACAGATCGCCAGGCCCAACCCCAAACCCTGGGTGCGGGTCTTGGTGGTGTAGAACGGCTCGCTGGCGCGGCCCAGGGCTTCCATGCAAAAACCTGGGCCGTTGTCGCGAATGTACAGGTTGACGCCCTGTTCGGTGGTTTGGGCACTCAGCCACAGTTTGCGCGGCGGGCCTTTTTCGGTGAGGGCGTCGAGGGCGTTGGCCAGCAGGTTGCCGAGCACCTGGCGCAGGCGGGTTTCGCCGGCTTGCACCCACAAGGTCGCCTCGGGCAAGTCGCGGATCAACTCGACTTCCATCGAGCGCCGCCGTTTGGCCAGCAACGCCAGGGCATCGTCGAGTGCCGGTTGCAGGGCTACGCTTTCCGGGGCGTGGCGGTCGCGGCGGGCGAAGGCGCGCAAGTGCGCGATGATCGAGGCCATGCGCCCGGTCAGTTCGCTGATCAGCTTGAGATTGCCACGGGCGTCGTTGGTACGTTCGTGGTCGAGCAGGATCTCGGCGTTTTCCGCGTAGCTACGGATCGCCGCCAGCGGCTGGTTGAGTTCGTGGCTGATACTCGCCGACATGGTGCCCAGCGCCGACAGCTTGCCGGCCTGCACCAGGTCATCCTGGGCGCGCACCAGTTCCTGCTGGGCGTGCTCACGCTCCAGCACCTCCTGTTTGAGGCGGCGGTTAAGGCCTTCGAGGTCGCTGGTGCGCTCGATCACACGCGCTTCCAGTTCGCGGCGGGCCTTGGCTTCGAAGGCGATGCGCTCCAGGTAGTGGCGACGGCGCTGCATCATCAAACCCAGCAGCAACATCAGCACCAACAGCGTCGCGCCGCCAACGGCCACTACGGTGCGCACCGGGCGATTGATCAGCGAGCGCGGTGCAAGAATTTCCACGGTCCAGCCGGTCTCGGCGATGGCCGTGGATTGGCGCAGCCATGCCGTGGTGCTCAACGCCAGCGGTTGCGGGTCGCGGGTCGGGTAGGGCTGGATGGCGATGATTGCCTGACGCTCTTGCGCCGTGAGCGGCCGGGTCGCCCGGAAGCGCCATTGCGGGCGTGAGGTGAGGATGACCACGCCGTTGTGGTCGGTCACCAGCAGTTGCTCGGGGGTTTTGCCCCATAGGCTTTCGGTGTGGTCCAGGTCAACCTTGACCACCAGCACGCCAATTATTTTGGCGCCATCGCGTACAGCGGCGGCGAAGAAGTAGCCGCGTTTGGCCGAGGTGGTGCCCAGGCCGAAAAACCGTCCCAGGCGCCCGGCCATGGCTTCGCTGAAATAGGGCCGGAACGAGAAGTTACGGTCGACAAAACTGTCCTGCTTGTCCCAGTTGGAGGCGGCGAGGGTCTTGCCGGTGGTGTCCATCAGGTACATCACTTCCACCCCGGCCTGGGCGGCAACGTCCTTGAGCAGCAGGTTGGCGTTGGTCAGGTTGGCACTGACCTGCGGCGCATCCAGCGCGGTGCGCAGGGCCGGCAAGTCACCGAGGATCTGCGGCAGCACTTCATAGCGGTGCAGGGTGCCGAGGAGGTTGGCGACGTACAGGTCGAGGGTCTGACGGTTTTGCCCGGCCAGTTCGCTGCGGTAATAGCGCTCGGCCAGATGCTCCAGCGGCCACAGCAGCGGTGCCAGGCACAACGCCAATAAGGCGAGGCTGCGCCAGCGAGGTCTACGCGGGAGGGGTGGAGTCATGGGAGTCATGCGCCTGTGGGAACAGGCGCATTATGCCTAGGGCCGGCGTGCAAGGCACTCGCCGGTCATGCAAACAGATCGGCGTCTGCCAATGCCTTGCCGTTCTGATCCTTGGCGGACAAGGTCGGTGTGCCCTCAAACTGCCAGTCAGTCTTGAGTTCCGTGTCGTCCCAGCGAATACAACGCTCTGCCGAAGGCGTGTAGTAATCGGTGGTTTTGTAGAGGAACTCGGCAGAGTCGCTGAGCACCGCAAAACCATGGGGTCGAGGATCAATACTTCGGGCAACTCCGTAGCGATCACACTCATCGGTTGCACTCGCCGGGTGAACAGGTCGTGTGATCAAAACCTTATGCGATCAGGTCTTTTGGGTCGGTATTGCCCAGGCGCTCGCCTTGATAGCTGCCGTCCTGGACCCTGCGGCACCAGTCCAGGTTATCGAGGTACCACTGCACGGTTTTGCGCAGGCCGGTTTCAAAGGTTTCTTCCGGAACCCAGCCCAGCTCGTTTTCGATCTTGCTCGCGTCGATCGCGTAGCGCTGGTCGTGGCCTGGGCGGTCTTTGACGAAGGTGATCAGGTCGGTGAACTTCTCCACACCGGCCGGGCGTTGTGGCGCCAGTTCTTCGAGCAGGCCGCAGATGCCGCGTACCACGTCGATGTTCTTTTGCTCGTTGTGACCGCCGATGTTGTAGGTCTCGCCGACCACACCTTCGGTGACCACTTTCAACAAGGCGCGGGCGTGGTCTTCGACGAACAGCCAGTCGCGGACCTGCAGGCCGTCGCCGTAGACCGGCAGTGGCTTGCCGGCGAGGGCGTTGAGGATGACCAGCGGGATCAGTTTCTCGGGGAAGTGGAACGGCCCGTAGTTGTTTGAGCAGTTGGTCAGCAGCACCGGCAAGCCATAGGTGCGCTGCCAGGCGCGGACCAGGTGGTCGGAGGCGGCTTTACTGGCCGAATACGGCGAGCTGGGTGCGTAAGGCGTGGTTTCGGTGAACAAGTCATCCACGCCGTGGAGGTCGCCGTACACTTCGTCGGTGGAAATATGGTGGAAACGAAACGCGCTCTTGGCCGGTTCTTCCAGGGTCTGCCAATAGGCGCGGGTGGCTTCCAGCAGGCTGTAGGTGCCGACGATGTTGGTCTGGATAAAGTCCGAGGGGCCATCAATGGAACGGTCGACGTGCGACTCGGCGGCCAAGTGCATGATGGCCTGCGGCTCAAAGCGCGCCAGCACGGCGCTGACGGCGGCCTGGTCGATGATGTCGGCCTGCACGAACTCATAGCGGCTGTTGGCGGCGATGCTGGTGAGTGACTCCAGGTTGCCGGCGTAGGTGAGTTTGTCCAGGTTGAGCACTTCGTGCTCGGTGTGTTGAATCAAGTGACGAACCAGGGCAGAACCGATGAAGCCGGCGCCGCCGGTGATGAGAATGCGCATTCAGAGAGCCTTTTTTCCAAGACAGAGATTAAGCCAGAGCATAGCTTGAGTGGCGCAACGGGGCGGCGCAAGCATACTCGGGTGAAGAAGGGTTGCCTTGATCGCCTGCGCGAGTTGGGTTTCCATAACGCAGCGTGGATTTCTTTGTCGACATGTTGTCGAAGGTGCTCGATGAGCAACTATAGGTAGTCGATTGTTATCGACTAAGGCTTGTCATACTTGTCGGCTATGATCTTTTATCACTTCTAAAGCCGATTTTTATCCGTTATAAAGTCGACCTTCACCCCATTCGGAGTCCTGAACGCCATGACCACCCTGCACAGCACACCTCGCGCCGATGGCTTCTACATGCCTGCCGAATGGGCGCCACAAACCCAAACCTGGATGATCTGGCCCGAGCGCCCGGACAACTGGCGCCTGGGCGGCAAGCCGGCGCAGGCGGCCCATGTGGCGGTGGCCAAGGCCATTGCGCGCTTTGAACCGGTGACCGTCGCAGTGTCTGCCGGCCAGTACGAGAACGCCCGTGCGCGCCTGGATGTGCCCAATATCCGCGTGGTGGAAATGTCCAACGACGATGCCTGGGTGCGCGACACCGGCCCGACCTTTGTGATCAATAACAGCGGCGAAGTGCGCGGCGTGAACTGGGATTTCAACGCCTGGGGCGGCTTTGACGGCGGCCTGTATGCGCCGTGGAACCGCGATTCGCAGGTGGGCGGCAAGATCCTCGAGATCGAACGTGCGCCGCGCTACCGCACCGAAGGCTTCGTGCTGGAAGGCGGTTCGATCCATGTCGACGGCGAAGGCACCGTGATCACCACCGAAGAATGCCTGTTGAACCGCAACCGCAACCCGCATCTGGACCGTGCGGCGATCGAAGCGGTGCTGCGTGACAATTTGGCGGTGGATAAAGTCATCTGGTTGCCGGACGGCCTGTTCAACGACGAAACCGACGGCCATGTGGATAACTTCTGCTGCTACGTGCGCCCCGGCGAAGTGTTGCTGGCCTGGACCGATGACCCGCAAGACCCTAACTACGCGCGCTGCCACGCCGCCATGGCCGTGCTGCAAAGCAGCACGGACGCTAAAGGCCGCCCGTTCACAGTGCATAAAATGCCGATCCCAGGCCCGTTGTACGCCACCGAAGAGGAATGCGCCGGTGTCGATCCGGTAGACGGCTCGCAGGAGCGTAATCCTACTGTGCGCCTGGCGGGTTCCTACGTGAACTTCCTGATCGTTAACGGCGGCATCATCGCGCCAAGCTTCGACGACCCGCTGGACAGCCAGGCCAAAGAGATCCTGCAGAACCTGTTCCCGCAGCACGAAGTGGTGATGGTGCCGGGCCGTGAACTGTTACTGGGCGGCGGCAATATCCATTGCCTGACCCAACAACAGCCGGCACCGCACAAAAATTGAGTGCGGTTGTAACAGCGTTTGAGTGAACGCCGAGCGCTACTTGTTTATAGCGCTTGCAGCAAGCCCGCAGCCTGGCTAGGTTGCGGGCTTTTTTGTGTCCGAATGCCTATAAACACGGGACATTGGCATAGCTCTTGTATCGGTGTTGCCACAGTGTCCCAAGGTGATGACTGCACAGTTCTGTCACAAACCTTGAGTAAGTTAGCCGCTCACGCAGTAGGAGAGAGCGCTGAAATGAATGCCGATATCAACCCGATCTACACGCGCCCGTTCCACCCGACGCGGGTTAGTGGTGATGCGATCCATGCGCTGGCGCTTTGGTTGAAGGCAAACGGCTCGCGACAGGTGAGGCAGCAACAGCCTGATGTGCGCAGTGTCATGAGTGAGCGCTACCCGGCGGGGTTGTTCAGTGAGGATGAGCTGCTGGCGTTGTGCGAACTACTGAAAACCTGAAGAACACCAAGATCAATTGTGGGAGCTGGCTTGCCTGCGAAGGCATTCTGTCAGCCAGCGACTTTCCAGCAGATACACCGCTTTCGCAGGCAAGCCAGCTCCCACATTGACCGAGTGAAATTTAGAAGTTGTAGGTGCCTGTTGCCCGCAGGCTCGGTGAGCTAGTGCAAAAACTGAAGACCACTGAGATCAATAGTGGGAGCTGGCTTGCCTGCGAAGGCATTCTGTCAGCCAGCGACTTTCCAGCATATACACCGCTTTCGCAGGCAAGCCAGCTCCCACATTGACCGAGTGAAACTTAGAAATTGTAGGTGCCGGTTACCACCAGGCTACGTGGCTCGCCCGGTTGGATCTGCGCTGCGCTGGTGGCCGAGGCGTAGTAGTTTTTGTCCGCGATGTTGTTCAGCGCCGCACGCACGTCCCATTCTTTCTGGCGGAACCCGGCCAGTGCATCCCAGCGGCCATAACCAGGCAGCACCACGGTGTTGAGGTTGTCGGCGTAACGGTCGCCCACCAGGGTCAGGCCGGTTTCTGCGTACCAACCCATCTCCGGTTTCCAGGTGATAAACAGGCTGGCGTTACGCTTGGCGACGTCGCTGATGCGTTTGCCTTCAAAGCCGTTGTTGTCCTTCACCACCTTGGCATCCTGCAGGCCGATGCCGCCGCGTACATACCAGTTGCCGACGACTTTGCCGGTGGCGGTCAGCTCCACGCCGCGTGAGCGTTGCTCGCCGGTGAGCAGGGTGATGGTGCGGTCCAGTGGGTCGCTGGTGCGGCGGTTGTAGAGTTCCAGCTCGTACACGGCCAGGGTGGTGCTCAGGCGGTCGTCGAGCCAGTCGCTTTTAACCCCGATTTCCTTTTGCTTGGTCAACTCGGGACTCAGGTCGTTGACGGCGCCTGCAGCATTGGGGGTGATGCCGATCAAGCCGCCGCCGGCCGGCGAGAAGGTTTTGCTCCATGAGGCATAGAACGAGTGGTGTTCCAGCGGCGTCCAGACCAGGCCGATGCGCGGGCTGGTGCTGTGGCTGTCGACTGCCTGCTGGGTATTGAGCAGCTTGCTGGTGGTGTCCACTTCAAAGTGGTCGTAGCGCAGGCCGGCCAGCACTTGCCATTGATCGTTGAGGCGCAATTGGTCCTGCACGTAAAGGGCGCGGCTTTCGACTTCGGTGTGGTTGTTGCTGGAAACACTCATGCGCCCGGTGTGGCTCAAGTGGCGGTCGGGCTGGTTGAGGTCCAGGCTCGGCACGGCCTGGCCGCCACGGTTGGTGGCGGTGGCGCTGTACAACTTTGGATCACGGCGCTGGCTGCCCAGCTCCAGGCCGGTGAGCAGGTGGTGCTCCAGGCCGAAAGTGTCGAACCCGCCCTCCAGCTCAAGGTTGTTGAACACGTTGCGGGTGTTCAGGTCTTGTTGCCAGCGCTGGCGCGAGACTTTGTTGGTTTTTGAGTCGTAGCCGACCTGGTAGGTGTTGTCGAAATCGCTGTCGAGCTTGAACACGCCGAGGGTGTGGCGCAGCTGCCAGTTGGCGTTGAGTTCATAAGCCAGCTTGGAGCGCAGGGACTGGGATTTATCGTCGATGTAATCGCGGCTATCGAAGTAGGTCGTGCTGCGGCTCACATCGGCCGGGCGGCCGTTGACCCCGGGAATGCCACGGTCCGGCGTGCGGTTGTAACGGCTGTATTCGTATTGCACCAGCCAGTTCAGGTCCGGCGTCAGTTGCCAGCTCATCGACGGCGCGAACAACTGGCGATTGCCGCTCACACCGTCGCGAAAGCTGTTGTTGTCCTGGTTGCCCATGTTCAGACGCAGGCTGATGTTATCCGTTGGGTCGGTGCTGAGGTCGGCATACAGGCTGCGCAGATCCTGGCTGCCGCCTTGGGCTTCGATGCTGGAGGTGTGGCCCGCCTGGGGCAGTTTGCTTACGCGGTTGACGATGCCGCCCTGGCCGCCGCGCCCGTACAGCACGGCGGCCGGGCCTTTGAGCACTTCGATGCGCTCGATGTTATGCAGGTCGCGCACGTACTGGCTGTCGTCGCGGATGCCGTCCAGGTAGAAGTCATTGCTCGCGTCAAAACCCCGGATACGCAGGCTGTCGAAGCGCGTATCGGCGCCGCTGCTGACGTTGGGAATGCCGCTTAACGCCTGCCCCAGGTCGTTGGTGCCGTAGGAACGCAGGCTTTCGGTTTTAACCGAGTCGATGGCCTGGGGCACGTAACGCACCGAGGTGGCAGTACGGGTGGCGGTGTTGGTCTCCTTGACACGCGGGTCGTCTTCGTCGGCTTCGGCGCTCACCGACGTTTCGGGCAAGACCGTGGCGGCACAGGCGAAACCGGCAGACAGCAAAACAGAAAGCCCAAAAGTGATGGGCGTCAGGCGAGAGGCAGGCATGGGGAATAAATCCAAAAGTGTTGGAAAAAGGAAAGTGCGCGAATGGTAATGCTTTGCATTTGCGCGAGTTATCTATTCCCAAACATACCTTCGCTAAAAATGTTACATAATGTGTTTTCTTGACGAATCAGACGATTTTTCAGGCTCGAGCGAGGGCCTTGGAATGCACCGCTTAGAATTATTTCGCCTAAATACAGACGATTCACGAAATTGACACATAGTTCAACGCGCGCATAGGATTGCGCCCAACGCCTGTGGCTCACCGCCATGACTCATCCAATAAAAAAAGGCCCGCGGCAGTTCAGTCGTCCGCGGGCCTTGTTTTTTCTGGAGGAAGTCGACACCAGAAAAGCGACACGGAGCCTGGTGTCACAGCGCGTACTCAACCAGTAATAAGGAATATAAGAAATGTTGAAGCAACGGATGAGTCTGATCGCTCTGGGGATTTTGAGCGCATCGACAGCAATGGCTAACGACCAGGAGCAATCCAAGGGTTTCGTGGACGACAGCCACCTGAACATCGCAGCACGTAACGCCTACATCAGCCGTGACTACAAAAACGGCAAGCAAGACAAAGCCGAATGGGGCCAGGGCTTCATCGGCAAGTTCGAATCCGGCTTCACCCAAGGCACCGTCGGTGTGGGTGTGGACGTGATCGGCCAATACGCCATTCGCCTGGACGGTGGTAAAGGTCGCAGCGGCGCTGGCGGTATCGACTTCTTCAAGCAAGGCGACAGCGGCGAAGCCGCCAACGACCTGGCCAAGGGCGGCGCTGCCGTGAAGTTCCGTGTCTCCAACACTGTACTCAAGTACGGTGACCAGATGCCGGCTGTGCCTGTGCTGCAGTACGACAACTCCCGTCTGTTGTCGGAAACCTACACCGGTACTTCGATCGTTTCCAAAGAGATCGCCGGCCTGCAACTGGACGCTGGTCACTTCACCAAGGAAGCTCGCAAGAGCGCCGAAGGTTCTGACAGTGGCGCGCTGAAAAGCATCGACTACATCGGTGGTAGCTACAAATTCACCGAAAGCCTGTCGGCCGCGTTGTACGCCTCCAACATGCAGGACGTGCTGAAGAAGCAATACGTCAACGTCAACTACGTACTGGCCCTGCCAGAAAAGCAATCGTTGACCTTTGACTTCAACGGCTACAAAACCAAGCTGGACCGCAGCTTCGCCCTGGAAAACCAAGGTGATGCGGACGCCCGCGACAACAAAATCTGGAGCCTGGGCGCTACCTGGGCTGTTGGCCCGCACAGCTTCACCCTCGCTCACCAGCGCAGCACCGGCGACACCGGCTACCTGTACGGCGGCTACCGCAACGCTGGCGGTATCGGCGACGGCGGCAATACCATCCTGCTGGCCAACTCCTACTGGTCCGACTTCAACGGCAAGGACGAGCGCTCCTGGCAAGCAGGCTACGGCCTGGACTTCAGCGCCTTCGGCGTGCCTGGCCTGACCTACAACATCGCTTACGTGCGCGGCACCAACATTGACGACGGTTCCAACCGTGGCAGTGGCACCGAGCGTGAAATCTTCAACCAGTTCAAATATGTCGTTCAAAGCGGCCCAGCCAAAGACCTGAGCCTGCGCGCTCGTGCGTCCTGGTTGCGCGTCTCCAGCAACGCCAGCAACTACAACGTAGGCGGTAACGAAATCCGTCTGTTCGCCGACTACCCGATCAACGTTTTCTAATTGATCGCACGTCGCGCCTGATGCCAGGCGATAAAAAACCCCGACTGGTTCGGGGTTTTTCTATGGACGTTAATAAGTGAAGGATCATAGTGTGAGTGAAAGTCAAGCGCTGACAGTGAGAGAAAGTACGCCGTTATTTTTAGAGAGTTTTAAAGACGGTTTGATTACTATCGTAGATAGATTAAGTCGCTCTTTTTCTGAGCAATGGCCTATCGTGACATTCCTGGGCTCGGCATTGGGGGTGCTCGCGCTGTATGTGTACGTCAGGACCATTGGTAGAACAGACATTTTTATGGCCTCGGTATCTGTACAGGCTTCACTGTTTGTCTGGTTGTTTCTGGTTGTATTTGTATCGTTTGCTTATATGTTCGTTTTGATAGCGACACCTTCTCTTTTCAGTTTGGCAATATCCATGTTTGGAAAGCGCGATGTCGACAAAAGAACGGCAGCGCTTTGTTTGCTGGTTCCTGTGATAGTAGGGTTTGTCTTCTTCGCAATCGGCATTTTTTACTTTCCAGACTACAATATACTTTGGACGATGCTGTGTATAGCCTTCGTAACGGCTTTGATTTTGATAGGTGGCTTTCAGTTTAAATACCTGAGAGACGCGGGTCTTTTTGCGTTGGGTAATAAAAAAAGCTTTAATAAAAATAAAATCGAGTCAGTTGTTTTTGTTGCCGTTGTCTGGTTTCTTGTAATGTTTACAGTGGTATCGGGTGCGTCTCCGGCCTTATTGATACTTCGCGCATACTCTGGTGATCTGGAGACAGAAACTGTCAATGTTGTGGCGGGTATTGTGACACTCACAATGATCGCTTCATTATTGCCGATTGTCGTGTTTTACCTCTTCAGCGGTAAGTTATGGACGCGGGTATTTTATTCGGTTTTGTCGTCGATTGCGGTATTCCTGTTTGTGATTACGATTTCATCAGGCACGCTGGGTATGATCACCTATTCGGCTGCCGGGATTTTAGGTGTACGGCAAAGCGAATCTGCTATTTATATTGTGGGTGATGCGTACAAAGGTATGGCATTTGATGAGGCTACCTGGAGTGCGAATACTTTTGGTGACGGGCGAGTCTATATCACGGCGTTTCCGTTATATTCATTTGGTGATGTTCTTTTGCTGTGCCCGGACTCACTTATAAATACCAACTTCAAAGATTGGCCCAAACGATCCGACCAATGCTTCGCAACGCGTAACAGTGATATGCGCTTGGCCGTGCCTAAACCCGTATCAAAAAAACACGTAATAAGGGCGCCCGCATGGTTTCGCTACATTCAGCCGCTATCGCTTAAAGTGGCTGGAAAATCGAGTGCCGGGGGCTGCGTTATTCCATTGCGCTGTGCCTTGCCTGCTGATCAATAGTGCAATAGCGACTACGTGATGCTGGGCGTCGTTTAGGGAGGTAACAGCAGGCAGTAAGACAAACGACACTTACGTGCTGTCAGCCTCCCCGCATCAGTTTTGCGGACGCTGCTTGGTGGCGTCTAACTCGGCCTTTTTCGCCGTGCTGATCTCGGTAATCTTGGCCGACTTATCGATAGCCATGTTGAACGTGGCTTCCATCTTGGCAATCGCCGAATCGGCGGTTTGGGTGCTGCCGGTTTTGCTGGCGGCCGGTGGCGTGCCGCCGCCGCAGGAAGGAGGAACGCACGACATTAGAGCTCCCTGCATCGCGAAGATGCGGGTTGATGGGGTTGGGAAACACCGAAAGATGCTACTTAGCCAGTACCGCAACAGGGTGTGAAATCTTGTGGAACTGGCGTGAACACTTGTTACACCACATCACTAATGAAGTACTCCGGCCCATCTTTATCCGCTCCAGGCGCAGGCCTAAATTGGCTGCACTGTCCGCCCATTGGAGCCATCACCCTGCCCTTCGTCAGCCTGCGCATCACCCGTGACGGCGTGACCCCTGAGCAAAAAGCCCAGGTCATCGCCGAGTTCACCGAAACCCTCGAACGCGTGCTCAACAAGTGCCCGGACCTGACCCACATCGTCATCGAAGAAATCGACACCGATAACTGGGGCTACGCCGGCATCACCACCACCGAATACCGCAAATCCCAAGCCCTTACCGGAGAAACAAAATGAGCAAAGTCGTGATCATCACCGGTGCCTCCCAAGGCATTGGCGCCGCTGTGGTCCAAGCCTACCGCGCCCTCGATTACCGCGTGGTGGCCACCTCGCGTTCGATTCAGCCATCCACCGACCCGAACATCCTCACGGTGCCCGGCGACATCGCCGACCCGGCCACCGCCCAGCGCGTCATCCGCGAAGCCCTGGCCACCTTCGGACGCGTCGACAGCCTGATCAACAACGCCGGCATCTTCATCGCCAAACCCTTCACCGCCTACACCCAGCACGACTACGCCAACGTGCTGGCGGTGAACCTCAACGGCTTTTTCTACATCACCCAACTGGCCATCGCCGAGATGGAAAAACACGGCGCTGGCCACGTCGTCAATGTGACCACCAGCCTGGTCGATCACGCCATCGACGGCGTGCCTTCGGTACTCGCCAGCCTCACCAAAGGCGGGCTGAACGCCGCGACCAAATCCCTGGCGATTGAATACGCCAAACGCGGCATTCGAGTGAACGCGGTAAGCCCGGGCATCATCAAGACGCCGATGCATGGCGAAGACTCCCACGCTGCATTGGGGCAACTGCACCCGGTAGGGCGTATGGGCGAAGTGAGTGATATTGCCCAGGCGATCACCTACCTGGAAAGCGCGGGGTTTGTCACCGGTGAGATCCTGCATGTGGACGGCGGGCAAAGCGCCGGGCACTGACACGCTGACGCGCCTGGCCTACCCCGGTCGGGCGTGGTCATCCCGTGGCGAGCGCCCGAAAAAGGCCTTATAGGCCCGGCTGAACGCGGCCTCGGACTCATAGCCAATCGCAAAACCCACCTCGCCGATGCGACCTTCCTGCTTGGCCGGCGTTGCATGAATAGCCCTTAGCGCCCGAGCGATACGCGCATCCGACAACCAAGCGCTTCTATGTGGGAGCCGGGCTGAACTGCGATAGCGCCCGCCCGGCGAGCCCATTTACCGCTTACTGCTCAGCATTACAGGGCGACGCCAACACCTTCACCACATCATCAATCACCGCCTTGCTCATCTCCTGCAAATAATGCGACGCCCAGGCATAACGGTCCGTCTCCTTCGTCATCGCCGCATCCTCTGCGAGCAACTTGGCGACGTGGAGCAAATCGGAAACGTGGTGCAAGGCTTCATACAGGCAAACACCGCTGTTGACGCGGAACAGGGGTTGGTCGGAGTGAAAGGAGAAAGGGGTGACGCCGAGGGTGGTGAGTGCGGGTGGGTTTGTTGCGGTCATTGGTGGAACTCCCATATTGAGTGAGAGCAACACGTTCGTTGTGACAACGAATGCGTGGCGCTAGTGGCGCCTGCATCAAATCGGGTTCTCAGGCCCGGTCGCTGGGTGGTGGCGACGGGGGGAGGTTAGCGTGGTGAGGGGTGCGGAGCAATCGGGAAAATTGATGGGTTGTTTTTTCGGTCGGTTGAGGCGGTTCGAATAGGTGGCTGGTGAAATTATTGGTTTTATGAGGGCGGCATAATTATTGGCTAGCCATAATTATGAATAAAACTTGGGAGGCGGGGTGAGGGTGGCTTTTGGTGGTCCGGTGGGTTTGGAGAATACGTCTTCCGGGACTGACGTTGAGCTGAGCAAGGCGTCATAGAAATCGAGATTTGGACTGAGGCAAGCAGCCCGAGATGTTAAGTGTGGACACTTTTTGGGCATTTCGGCCAAAACGGTGATCTGACTTTTTGTGGTTTCCCAAACCTCAGAAACCACAAAGCCCCGCATTGCGGGGCTTCGAGATATGGTGCCGGCACCAGGAGTCGAACCCGGGACCTACTGATTACAAGTCAGTTGCTCTACCAACTGAGCTATACCGGCGTGTTAGGGCGACGATTATAGCGATTGCCAAGCTTCTGTAAACCCCTGAATTCTGACTATTTTTGCAGAAACCAAGGTTTTTTTACGCTCGCTGCTTTTTCTCACCCTCGGGAGCCTCAAATCCGACTCAATTGCCGTCGCCACACTGGTCGGTAAATTTCATGTACGCCAACACCTGCGTCTCGCCTTTAGAGTCCAGGTAGGTCATGCGCGCGTTCACCACGCCGCATCCCGAGCGGGTGTCTTCGGTGGTCGACAGCACCCGTTGAATATCCGGCTTATGACTTGCCTCGGCGTGGGCGGTGAAGGTCAAGCCAAGCAGGCTGGCGGCGATTAGGGTTTTCCAGTTGTTGGTGTTCATGGTGATGGCCTCTGAGGTGCAATGGTGGGGTGAGGCCATTGAATGCCTGGGAGGTATCCGGGCTGTGTCGCGCAGGGCAGGTTTTGTTTCGTTGTGTATGGCGTGGGGATCTATGTACTTGTTGATACGAACGGCGAGCTTGTATTGGTTGAAAAACACACAGTGATCGCGTCGTGCGTTGTTTTATAGATGTATATCTCCTGGCAAAAGAACAGCCATAAAAATGGCGTAATGCCGCTCATCTTCAAACCTGGCAGGCGTTGCCCAGGCGCGGGTTTGCCGGCTGGCCACCTTTGGTGAAACCGATGCTGTGCAGCAGCAAAGCCTTAATCGCTGGCTCGGCCAGGACCAGGCATTTCTCGCCAAGCGCCTGGCCGCTTCGTTTCGCCGTTTGGCCAAGATGCACGAGGTGCTCGCGCCGTACCTTGTGGGGGAGGCGCAGGCCTATGGGCGCGACCCGTTTGACCCAGCGTTGAATAGCGGCGGCTGCCAGGATGTAACTGCGTTATGCCGTGCGTTGAGCTTTCGGATGCATCAGCCTGGAAATAGCCATTAAATTGACCATTTACCGCTTGTCTAAAAAATGATCAGCTGAAACACCAAAATAATGACACTTGCCTGCGTGTGACACAGAATGCCTCACTAAGACGCCCATAATAAGACCGGCGGTAAGTGCCTGCTTGCCGACCTTCACGTCTTTAGCTGCGTCGTGAGGAGCTGCCCATGAGCCTTAGCGAAGAGCTGTTGACGTTGTTCGGTAAGAACGTCAGCCATGATGCCGAAGGCATCAATGCACGCATGCACGTTTTTGGCAGTGTGCCCGCTAACGAAAACACTCATTCCCAATCGACTCATCCAGCAGCGCTGCGCCCCAAAGTGGTGGCGTTGGTGTCGATCAATGGTGGTGTCGGCCGCAGCACTCTGGCCACGGCGTTGAGCAGCGGTTTGCAGCGCCATGGCGAATCGGTGGTGGCGCTGGACCTGGACCCGCAGAATGCCTTGCACCATCACTTTGGCTTCAGTGCGACATTGCCGGGTATCGGCCGTACCAGCCTGGAGCATGGGCAGTGGAGCCCGCTGCAGCAGCTTGGCTTTGCCGGTTGCCAGGTCATAACCTTTGGCGATATCGACATTGAGCAGCAGGAAAGCCTCGAGCGCTGGCTCAAACATGAACCCAGCTGGTTGGCGCAGCGCCTGGCGGCCCTGGGCTTGAGCGAGCGGCAGACGGTGATCATCGATACGCCCGCCGGTAACAACGTTTACTCCCATCAAGCGCTGAGCGTGGCCGATGTGGTGCTGGTTATCACCCAGGCCGACGCCGCCTGCCTGGGTACCCTTGATCATTTGGATGGATTGCTCGCGCCGCACCTCGAGGGTGAACGCCCGCCGGTGGTGCATGTGGTGGTCAACCAAGTGGATGAGAGCAACGCCTTTAGCCTGGACATGCTGGAGGCGTTCAAACAGCGGCTGGGCAAAGCGCCACTGGAGATGCACCGCGATATGGCGATCAACGAAGCGTTGGCGTTTGCGGCCGACCCGTTGGATAACGCCACAAAGCGGCTGGCTGGCGACGATATCAACGAGATTTGTCGCGTGCTGAAAGCACCGAAAAGAACCGCATAAATCGCGCTTTATGCAGTTAGCGCCAGATGCTTATGCACAATCGGTTGGTCGGGCCTGTCACGAAACAGCCATTTTGTGGAGCCGTTCTCAACACGCTGCAACTGCCTGTTTTGTGTGCGTTTTATTTTGTGAACAAAAAATGACCAGAGTGCGTTTTGGCCTGTAGCGCTGATAGCTACGGCCTCTGTAAAGAATTCATCAACAGAGTTATCCACAGGGCGCGTGTAGGAAGTTTCGCCCTTTAATCGCGCTCCGCCAGCACCATCAAGTTGCGCGGCGTTAGCGTAGGTTCGCAGAAGGTGCCTATCTCAACCTTGTAGCCCTGGTCTTTCAAGAACAGCGCGCGATCCAAGACCAGCCACAGTTCCAGCGGCCGCCGAAACAATCCTCTGACCAACTCCAGGTTGCGCACCTCGGCCAAGCGCAGCCAGCCGTGCGCCTCCAGCGCCGCCCAATCCTGTTCACCTGTGGATAAATCCTTGAGACGCGCCAGTTCTCGGCAGTAGTCAGCGAAGGGTTTGTCCAGCCAGCTGGCAGGCAGGGACGGTGTGGGGAGGTACTCATCGCAGCCACGCAGGTGGCGTTGCAACTGATCGAAACCCAGGCGCCGGGCCATGGAGGTGTCCCGTTGCTGGCGCACGCGATTACCGGCGGTGACGGTTTCGCTCAGCGGTAACCCCAGGTCATCGACCGAAAGCTGTAGTTGCGAGGCGCGCCCGGCGGTCGACAAGGCCTGATAGCGCTCGGCGCCGATGCGGTTATAGCAGCAAGGTGCCAGCGCGAGCTGCTTGCAGCCCGTCGCGCTGGCCACGTGCAACAGCCGCACATGCAGATCGCCGCAGGCGTGTAAGGCGACGGGCGTGTGCTCGGCACTGATCGCCACATCGGCCATCACGTCTTGCAGGCGATGGGTGACAGCCAGGCCGTGATGGTCGCTCAAGGCCTGGCCCGAGGCGATCAGCGTAGGGTCGTATTCGAGGCAGGTCAGCTGTTGGCCAGGTTGCAGCAAGCGCCGGCCGAGGTGGCCTTTACCGGCGCACCAGTCCAGCCAATGCTTGGGTGTTGCGGCAAACTTCAGCGCGGCGCCGAACGCTTCAATTTGCTGCCATTTACGCCCTGGCACATCCACGTTCAGGCGATGGCGGGCAGGCTCCAGCCTGTGTGCGGGTAACTTATCCACAGCGCTGAGCTGCGCTGCCTGAAAAGCCAGCTGTGGAAATGGCGCAGGCGCCGGCAGGTCATAGGGGGGGTTGTGACTGGCTTCGGCATCGGCCAGCGAGCGCTGGCGCAGCCATTGGGCCAGCTCGGGGTGCTGGTGTTCCCAGGGTAAGTGCAAGTGCGTAAAGGGCCGTGGTCGCCACAGCCCTTGGTGCTCGATTAGAAACGCATCCAGCGCCGCAAAGCGAGCCTCAACGTCCCTGGCAAGCATCGACGCGCAGCCAGCGTTCGAGCAGTTTGAAGCCCCGCACCAGGATGTAGGCCATCAGCAGGTAGAACAGCCCGGCGGCGAAGAAGATCTCCACCGGCAGGTAGGTGCGGGCGATGATGGTGCGCGCCATGCCGGTCAGTTCCAGCAGGGTGACGGTGCTGGCCAGGGCGCTGGCCTTGAGCATCAGGATCACTTCGTTGCTGTACGCCGGCAGGCCAATGCGCGAGGCACGCGGCAGGATGATGTAGAACAGCGTCTTGGGTTTGGACATGCCCAGGGCGCGCGCCGCTTCGATCTCACCCGGCGGGATGGCCTGGATAGCGCCGCGCAGGATCTCGGCGATATAGGCGGCGGTGTGCAAGGTCATGGTGGCCGTGGCGCACCAGAACGGATCGCGCAGGTACGGCCACATGAAGCTCTCACGCACGGCATCGAACTGCGCCAGGCCGTAATAGACCAGGAACAACTGCACCAGCAGCGGCGTGCCACGGAAGAAGAAAATATAGGCGTAGGGCAGGGCGCTCACGTACCAGCGGCGCGAGGAACGCGCGATACCCAGCGGAATCGCCAGCAGCAGGCCGGCGATCACGGCGATGGCCACCAGTTCCAGGGTCAGGGTTGCGCCTTGGGCCAGTTTGGGCAGCCACTTGATGATCACGGCCCAGTTCAGGCCCAGGTCGAAGTGCGATAGCCAGCTGTAGTCACCGCTCATTGGGTGCTCCTTGCAAAGCCGCGGGCGGCGCGTTTTTCCAGGAAGTACATGCCCGTCATGGCCAGCACGGTGAGGCCCAGGTACATGAAGGCTGCCACCATAAAGAAGGTGAACGGCTGCTTGGTCACGGTCACGCCGATTTGTGCGTGACGCATGATTTCTTCAAGGCCGATCACCGACACCAGCGCGGTGTCTTTCATCAGGATCATGAACAGGTTGCCCAGGCCCGGCAGGGCGATGCGCCACATCTGCGGCATGATCAAGCGGGTGAAAATCCGCACCTTCGACAGGCCCAGCGCCACACCGGCTTCGCGGTGGCCTTTGGGAATGGCGAGAATCGCGCCACGGAACACTTCCGTGGCGTAGGCGCCAAAGCACAGGCCCAGGGCGATAACCCCGGCGGCAAAGGCACTGAGAGAAAGGTCGGGGTTACCGAAAAACTCGCCCAGGGCACGCATCAGGTTGACGGTGCCGAAGTAAATCAGCAGCACCCACAACAGCTCGGGAATGCCACGAACGATGGTCGAGTATGCGCCGCCCAGCCATTGCAACGGCTTGTACGGTGAAGTCTTGGCCAAGGCGCCGGCAAGGCCGAGCACCAGCCCCAGGCACAGGGCCGTGAGCGCCAGTTTGACGGTCATCAGCGCGCCAGCGGCAAGCGCCGGGCCGAATCCGTAGAGATCGAAATTCATGGTGTTTTCATATCGCGGCAGGCATTGCTGAAAGCCGGCGCGCTACTTATAGAAGCGCGCCGGTCAGGCCATTCAGATCATTCGATGCTGAACGGGAAGTACTTGTCGTTGATCTTCTTGTAGGTTCCGTCTGCCTTGATCTCTGCCAGGGCTTTGTTCAGGCGCTCGCGCAGCGGGTCGCCCTTGCGTACGGCGATACCGATCTTGTCGCTTTCTACCACCGGGTCGCCTTTGAACTCATAGGCCGAACCGTCTTTGCTCTTGAGCCATTCGTACTGCACGTACTTGTCGGCGAGAATCCCGTCCAAACGGCCGGAAGTCAGGTCGAGGTAGGCGTTTTCCTGGGTGTCGTAGAGCTTGGCGGTGGTGTCCGGCAGCTTGTCTTCCAGGTAAGTACCGGCCAGCGTTGCACGCTGTGCGCCGATGATCTTGCCTTTCAGGTAACCGGCGTCGGTCTTGAAGTCGGCTGTGGCTTTAGGTGCGATGAATTGCAGCTTGTTGGAGTAGTACGGGTCGGTGAAGTCGACGGCTTGCTTGCGCTCATCGGTGATCGACAGCGAAGACACCAGGAAGTCGAACTTCTTCGCGTTCAGGGCCGGGATGATGCCGTCCCAATCAGACACATACACTTCGCATTTTTCGACTTTCATCTTGGCGCACAGGGCGTCGCCGATGTCTTTGTCAAAGCCCACGACGTTGCCGCTGGCGTCTTTATTGTTGAAGGGCGGGTAGGCCGCTTCGATCCCCATTTTCAAGGTTTCTGCCATGGCCGTGGCGCTGAACGCCATCGAAACGGCCGCGGCCAGAAGGAATTTTTTATAGTTCTGCATGCATGTTGCTCCGTTAGCGGTTGCTGGACATGAATTGTTTGCAGCGCGCCGAAAGCGGGTTTTCAAACACCTGCTGTGGCGATCCTTGCTCTTCGACCAGGCCTTGGTGCAGGAACACCACTTCACTGGAAACCTGACGGGCAAAGCCCATTTCATGAGTGACCAGCAGCATGGTGCGGCCTTCTTCGGCCAGCGCGCGGATCACATTAAGTACTTCCTGGACCATTTCCGGGTCAAGCGCCGATGTCGGCTCGTCGAACAGGATGACCTTGGGCTGCATGGCCAGGGTGCGCGCAATGGCCGCGCGTTGTTGCTGGCCGCCGGACAGTTGCGCCGGGTAGGCGTGGCGCTTGTCGCTGATGCCGACCTTGGCCAGCAGGGCTTCGGCCACTTCTATCGCTTCGGCCTTGCTCTGGCCGAGCACACGGCGGGGCGCCTCG
Source organism: Pseudomonas sp. PA-5-4B (assembly GCF_021606215.1). NCBI lineage: Bacteria > Pseudomonadati > Pseudomonadota > Gammaproteobacteria > Pseudomonadales > Pseudomonadaceae > Pseudomonas > Pseudomonas sp. PA-5-4B. The sequence continues at coordinate 32,086 of NZ_WKDB01000035.1, forward strand.
ATGATGTTGTCGAGGATGCTCATGTGCGGCCACAGGTTAAAGTTTTGAAACACAAAACCGATTTCGCTGCGCAGGCGGTTGATCTGTTTGCCGTCGGCGGCCATCAGCTCGCCGTTTTTCGCGGCTTTTAGCTTGAGCTCTTCACCGGCCACCAGGATCTGGCCCTGATGCGGGTTTTCCAGCAGGTTGATGCAACGCAAAAAGGTGGACTTGCCGGAACCGGAGGAACCCAGGATCGAGATCACGTCGCCGTCGCGGGCGGTCAGCGAGATACCTTTGAGTACCTCCAGCTCACCATAGCGTTTATGCAAGTTGCGGATTTCAAGCGCGGGCGCGGCCTCAGCCATGTGCGGTCCTCATTGTGTTCAGTGCATTCTTGCTGTTGGGCCGCCTTCCTGGCGAGGCGCCAAGCTAGCATAGCGTTCGGATGGCAGCCAACAGCGCTGCGGACGGTTAACGGGTGGTCTGCGGCAAGGTGTCGCATCGGCACAGCAGCGTGTCGCGCTATCAACAACCTACAGACGTCTGAACCCGATAAATCCACAGGCTTCGCGTAAAAAAGGGCGCGATGGTGCCAGCTTTGGCCGGGTGTTGGAAGGGTTAACCGGGCAAACGGTCCTTATCAGCCCTTTTATGGAGCGTCACGTACTTTTTGTGTGTGTTTTTGGTGCGTATTTTCGTGTCGCAGTTGGGTCGCACGGTAACGCTATAGCGGAATGCCATAGTTCTCAACGACTTGCGTGAGCTAATGAATTGTCCTACAGCCCACGTCAATCGTGGCTCTGTAATATTTTGGCGCAAATCTTGCGTAAAAAATAAAGAACGCCCCGTTGGTTTCTTTTCACGAGAAGGATCGCAGGCCGGGCGGACCGTTTTCGCAATTCCTCGCAAAGGTGTGTCAATGAGTAGTACGCAAAGCTCCAATGACCTCGAACAGGGGCTCAAACCGCGTCACGTCACCATGCTGTCGATTGCCGGCGTTATTGGTGCCGGTTTGTTTGTCGGCTCCGGCCACGCGATTGCAGCCGCCGGCCCCGCCGTACTGCTGGCGTACGCCGCTGCGGGCACGCTGGTGGTGTTGGTGATGCGCATGCTCGCCGAAATGGCCGTGGCCTCCCCGGACACCGGTTCGTTCTCCACCTATGCCGACCGTGCGATCGGTCACTGGGCCGGTTTCACCATCGGCTGGTTGTACTGGTGGTTCTGGGTGCTGGTGATTCCACTGGAAGCCAACGCCGCCGCGACCATCCTGCATGCCTGGTTTCCCGATGTGGCGATCTGGGCGTTTACCCTGATCATCACCTTGCTGCTCACGGCCACCAACCTGTTCAGCGTGAAGAACTACGGCGAGTTTGAGTTCTGGTTTGCGCTGATCAAAGTCGTGGCGATCGTAGCCTTTGTGATCCTTGGCCTCGCGGCGATCTTCGGCTTCCTGCCGACCAGCCAGGTCAGCGGTGTTTCGCACCTGTTCGACACCCAGGGCTTCATGCCTAATGGCATGGGCGCGGTATTGGCGGCGATCCTGACCACCATGTTCTCGTTCATGGGTACCGAGATCGTTACCATTGCTGCGGCCGAATCGAAGAACCCTGGCCAGCAAATCACCAAGGCCACCAACTCGGTGATCTGGCGGATTGGTTTGTTCTACCTGCTGTCGATCTTCATCGTGGTGTCCCTGGTGCCATGGAACGATCCGACCCTGGCGGCGGTAGGTTCCTACCAGACCGTGCTGGAACGCATGGGCATCCCGAATGCCAAGCTGATCGTCGACCTGGTGGTATTGGTTGCCGTGACCAGCTGCCTCAACTCGGCGCTGTACACCGCCTCGCGCATGCTGTTCTCCCTGGGCCGTCGCGGTGATGCACCGGCCGTGGCCAAGCGCACCAACAAAAGCGGCACGCCTTACTGGGCGGTGTTGCTGTCGACCGGTGCTGCGTTCCTGGCGGTATTCGCCAACTACGTGGCGCCGGCTGCAGTGTTCGAATTCCTGCTGGCCAGCTCCGGCGCTATCGCGTTGCTGGTGTACCTGGTGATCGCCGTATCGCAACTGCGCATGCGCCAGAAGCGTACCGCTGCTGGCGAGAAAATTGTCTTCAAGATGTGGCTGTTCCCGGGCCTGACCTACGCGGTGATGGTGTTCATCGTCGGCACGTTGACCATCATGCTGTTCCAGGAAGCCCACCGCGTCGAGATCATCGCGACCGGCATTCTGAGCTTGTTGGTAGTGCTGGCGGGGCTGATCGTGGCGAGCCGCCGCAAGGCGCAGAAGGTAGGCGCTGCGGTGCTCAATTGATGTGATGAACTGCGGTGCGCAGTGCGCCGCAGTTCAAAAAAGTGTGGGAGCGGGCTTGCCCGCGATGACGGGCTGGCAGTCGATAAATTCCTCGCCTGACACACCGCCATCGCGGGCAAGCCCGCTCCCACAGTTGTTTTGTGTCAGTCAGCTGAATCAGCCAAAAACACAGAACCCTGTGGGAGCCGGGCTTTGTTGTGTATCAGTCCTGGGAGTTGGCCAGCGCCTGGGATGCCGCCACGTAATCGGCCTGGAACTGCGGGGATTCAATCCACGCCAGCGCCGCGGCTTCATCCTCGGTGTCCGTCGCCCACTGGCGATACTCGATCAGCGCCGCCAGGATAAAATCTGTCGCGTCTTCTTCGCCTTCCTGCTCCAGCACCACGGCCAACAGTGGGTGCGCCAGGAATGCCGCACACAACGCCTGCTGGCTGCTCTCGCCGGCTGCGCGCATCTCGACAAACAATTCGGTCAAATCCACCGACTCAAGGTCAATGCGGCTGTCGTCGCCAGCGAACGCATCCGGCTTGGTCGCGACGGCGCGCTGGGTGCGGTTTTGCTTGGCCTTGGCCTTGGCCCGGTGGGCACGTTTTTGCTGCTTGTTCGGCGAGGCCATGGGCTCAACGTCCTTGGGTTCTTAATCGGGGTGGGGTATTGAAGCGCAGGTTGGGGGAAATCCCAAGGAAATCTAGACGCGCACGCCGGGTGTGCCGGGCGCCAATTCGCCTTTCTGCAGCCATCCCAGCGCAATCGGCCACAACCGGTCCTGATATTCACTGCGAAAAAAAGCGAAATGCCCGACGGCTTTTTCGCCGATGTCATCGGGCGCGATTCGCAGGTGAGTGCGCGCGCTGTTTTCAAAATAGCCCAGCAGTCGCTCAATAGCTGCCACAGTCCCAAAAGGGTCGTCGGTGATGCTAATGGCCAGCAACTGCGCCTTCACTCGAGAAAAAGGCAGCTCGCCCAGGCCGCGCCCGCTGGGGCGCGTTTCATAGCGCGGTGTCGGCATGCTCCAGTCGCGCACCACGCCTGCCGGCGTGTCCTCCAGCCAGCCCATGCGCTTGCCGGGGAAGTAGCCGCACAGGGCCGTCACCAGCGGCATCACCACATGCCATTTGGCAAACATGCGCCAGCGCCCGCTCGCCGCGTAATCGCGCCAGTACGCAAACTGCGCGCCGACCGTGACGATGCGCCGAATCACTGCGCCGCAAGCACCGAGGCCTGCCGCGCACCCACCGAAACTGTGGCCGACCACATCAATCGGCTGCCCCGGAAACTCCCGCTGTGCGCGCTGCAGCATCGCCTCGAAATCCAGCACGCCCCAATCTGACCACGACGCCTTGAAGCCTCGCAACGCGCCGCTGCGGGATTCGCCGATGCCGCGATAGTCGTAGGTGATCACGTCGAAGCCGTTGGCAAACAGGTAGTCGGCGAAGCGTGAATAGTGGCGGCAGCGGACCGAGGTGGCGGCGTTGATGATGACGACCGGGCGTTCGAAGTCGGTGCGCGGGTGGCGCCAGGTGAAGCCGCCGATTGGGTAGCCGTCGGCGGCGGGCTCGCAGAATGTTTGTGGGGCAGGGCGGGTGGGCAGGTTCATGAGTCGGCTCGATACTTGCGCTTTTTGGTACGGGCTTGATCCGCGCGCTTTTATAAGAAGCCGAAACTAACAAATTTAGCGCGTGATGGGCGCAGGAAATGTCGCGATGCTCGACCTCGGCGCTCCCGGTGCTTAGGCTTGCGATCAATTGATCAACCAGAGTCAGCCCATGACCCGTGACACCCTCGAACACAACCAAATCCCGATCTACTTCGTCGCCGTGCTCCTGGCGGTCGCATTTGGCGTGTTCGCCCCTTTGTCAGCCCAAGGTCTTGGCGTGCTGGTCACACCTGCCATCGCAGTGCTGATGTACGCCATGTTCCTGCAAATTCCGTTTCTGGACCTGCGCCAGGGCCTGGGTAATAAACGCTTTATCTGCGCATTGCTGCTGGCCAATTTCATTCTGGTGCCCTTGCTGGTGTGGGCGTTGACCCGGGGCCTGGTGGAACGCCCGGCGTTGCTGGTGGGCGCGCTGCTGGTGTTGCTCACGCCGTGTATCGACTATGTGGTGGTGTTTACCCATATCGGCAAGGGTGACTCGCGGCTGATGCTGGCGGCGACGCCGGTGTTGTTGTTGCTGCAATTGGTGCTGCTGCCGGTGTACCTGAGCTTCATGCTGGGCGCCCAGTCCGCCGTGGTGGTGGCGGTGGGGCCGTTTGTCGAGGCGTTCCTGTTGCTGATTGTGCTGCCGATGATCCTGGCGGTGCTGACCACCTGCCTGGCGCGGCGCTCAAGCGCTATCAATGTTTGGAACAACGCCTGGGCCTGGCTGCCGGTGCCGGCGATGGCGTTGGTGCTGTTTGTGGTGATCGGCTCGCAGATCACTTCGGTGGTGCGCGATATTGCGTTGTTGTTGCCGGTGATCCCGGTGTACCTCGGCTTCCTGTTGCTGGCGCCGCTGATAGGCGCGCTGGCTGCGCGGTTGTTTGCGTTGCCTGCTGTTACCGCGCGGGCGGTGACCTTCAGTGCTTCGACGCGCAACTCATTGGTGGTGCTGCCACTGGCGTTGGCCCTGCCTGAAGACGTGCGCGGGCTGGCCGCAACGGCGGTGATCCTCCAAACCCTGCTTGAGCTGGTGGGCGAGCTACTCTACATCCGGCTGATTCCCGCGCTGGTGTGGCGCGCCGGTCGATAAGTCCATAAATACTCGGATTTGTTCAGGCGTTATTCAGGGGTGGAGTCGGCACCATGGAGTCGGCGTACCCCACCTGAAAGGACATTCGATGGATCACCGCAGCCGTTATCGCCTGGAGTCTCTGGGCCTGTTTCTGATCGCTTTATTGCTGTTTACCTTGGGCATCTGGGACGAGCAACCCCAAGGCTTTGACGGGCGCTGGGCGTTGTTCATGCAGGAAATGTTTCGCCATGGCGCGAGTCTTTTTCCTACCACGTACGGCCAGCCGTACCCGGACTATCCCGGCACTGCGACTTTCTTCAGCTTTGTGTTTGCTCGCCTGTTCGGCGCGCCGAACCACCTGGCCAACGTGCTGCCGACGGCCCTTGCTGCGGCGGGCGTGATCGCCCTGATCTATCGCCTGCTGGTGCCGTTCAGTCGGCCTTGGGCATTGCTGACGGTGCTGCTGACGCTGCTTACCACCCAATTGCTCGATAAGTCGCGCTCGGTCTGCCTGGACCTGATGGTCGCGCTCTTATGCGTAGGCGGCTTCTACCTGCTGCACACGGGCGAGCGTCTCGGGTCACGGCTTCGACAGTTGGCGGTGTTCCCGTTGTTTGTGCTGGCCTTCGCGATTCGTGGGCCTTTGGGGCTTATCGAAGTCTGCGGCGTGGTGTGCGTTTACTGGGCGTTGGGCAAGCCGGGCGAGCGGGTCAAGCAGGTGTTGATCCATGGTTTTGTCGGGCTGCTGTTGCTCGGGGCCTGCTGGTGGGCGCTGATGAAGCTGGCGCGTTTCAGCGGTGGCGAGGCCTTTGCCGACGATGTGTTCAGGATGCAGGTCAGTGGGCGCCTCGACGAGTCCGGCGAGCCGTTCTACTTCTACTTCAAGCTGAGTTTGTATCGCTATTTCCCGGTGGTGCCGTTGGCGTTGGCGGCGATGATCGCGCTGCGGCATCGCTGGTCTGAGCGCTGGGTCAACGAAGACGTGCAAATGGTGGTGCGGCTGGCGGCCTGTGGCCTGATGATCCTGCTCGGGCTGTCGGTGCCGCACTTCAAGCGCGCTTACTACATTCTGCCGATGGTGCCGATGTTTGCCGCTGTCGCCGCCTATGGGCTGCTCCAGGCGCAAAACTGGTTCGTTGGCGTGCGCCGCTGCTACGAATGGCTTGTCGTGGCGCTACCGGCGTTGTGCGTGGTGGTGTTGTTTATCTGCCGGCACACCTGGCAGAAGCACGGTTACTGGCCCGACGTGTCGCTGCCGCCGTTGATTGGCGTGTGGGTGGTGCTGCAAGTGGCGGCGCTGATTGCCTGGCGTCGCCCGTTGCGCCTGGTGTGGCTCAGTGTGATCGCCTTGGCGGCGCAATGGTTGCTGCTGGTGGTGGTGATCGACCCGGCCAAGGACCTGCAATACGACACCCGCAAGTTTGTCAGCCAGGTAGAGGCATTACGTGCGGCGCAGCCGGGGCCATTGGTGTTTGTCGACCTTGGCCGCGACACCTGGGCTATCCGCTACATGATGAACCTGACGTACGATGAGCAACCGCTGTTCGTCGCCGGTAACGAGCCTGAGAAGCTCGCCACCCTGCCGCGTCCATCCTGGGTGCTGGTGCCGCGCAAAGAAGCAGCACTGCTCAAGGGCACGCCGATGGAGCAGCAGGCGCCAAACTTCGAAGGGCGGCTTAACGACAACCCGCTGATGGTGTTTCTACTGCAGTAGGCAGGCGCCTACTTGCACTGGTAGCCCTCGGGCATCGTCACGGTGTAGTTGCGCTGCACGCGGTCCTGGAAGTTGAGGTTCTGCAGGCCCTGTTCGACCAGGAACGCTTCGATCTTGGTGGCCTGGCAGTCTTCGTTGTAGGACATCACCCGCAACACGTACACCGCGCGCCGGCTTGCTTCGTCACGCGCGGTGGCGGTGAAGGTAGTGAGCGTGGTGTAGCCGGTGCGCTCCGAGGTGCCCACCGGGCCGTAGGTGGTGTTCGGCTTGCTGGTGCAGGTCAGCTGGTCGGCTTTCTTTTTGTTCTTCTTGCACTCGGTGGTGGTGCTGGTGGGCACCTGGCCGTAATCGGTGGCGGTATAGCGGTAAGTGACCTGCTTGCTGTCGACGTCCAGGATGATGGTCATTTTGATTGGCCCATGGTTCTTGGGCAGGCTGGCATCGGTGTACACCTCGCGAAAGCCCTGGTCCTTCATGGCGCTGACCATGTCCCGCAGGTAATAGCGGGCATTGAGCGTGTTTTGCGCGCTGCCGCCCACGGACGTGGTCACCAGCACCAGTGCCTGTCGATCAAAGTGATAGTCCGGATCGGGGGTTGCGTTGATCGAGACATCCATTTGTGTGGCGCAGCCACTGAGCAACGTCGTCAGCAGCAACAGCGCGCAGATCAAGTACCGGTTCATCAAATAACTACCTTGCAACAGAAAATTCAGTAACAGCTAAACGATCGAGCAGCGGGATAAATAACCCTCGGGTGTGAATCGGGCGGGGCATTGGCCCGCGGCCATCAAATCGCAGGCAATAAAAAACCCCAAGGAATCATCTTCGCTTGGGGTTTTTCGGTATTAGTGGTGCCCAGAGACGGAATCGAACCGCCGACACGGGGATTTTCAATCCCCTGCTCTACCGACTGAGCTATCTGGGCAACGGGGCGCATTAAACGGGTTTTTCAGGGGGTCGTCAAGCAAGTTTTCAAAAAATATTTAATTATTACCGTCGCTTACGTGCCGACCCCGGTTTTTGATCAATTATTGAGCAGGCGGCACGTAACCGTCGGCCTTGGCGTAATCCTCGCCGGAAAAGAACTTGTCCATTTCGCCCGCCAGGTATTTGCGATCTTCGCCGTTCATCATGTTCAGGCGTTTTTCGTTGATCAGCAGGGTCTGGTGTTTCAGCCAGTCACCCCAGGCTTGGGCAGAGATATGCTCGAAAATGTCCTGGCCCTTGGCACCTGGGTACGGCGGGCGTTCCAGGCCTGGCAGTTCTTCTTTGTACTTGCGGCACATTACGGTGCGGGTCATGACGAAACTCCTGCGTTCAATACGTCGGCCGCGCGCTTCAGCAGTTTTTTCACCGGGGCGGCAAGGCCCAGGCGCGGCGGGGTGGCGAGGTTATACCAGAGCCAGTCGGCCTCGGCCACGTGATGGGCGGATTCCTCGACCTGCACCAGCCAGGGTTCGATGGCCAGTTGGAAGTGGCTGAAGGTGTGGATCAGCCCCGGCAGCGCCTGTTGCTCGCCCAGTGCCAGCGCGTGCTGGTTGGCGAGGTGTTCCAGGTCTTGCAGGTCATCGAGTTCCGGCAAGCTCCACAAGCCGCCCCACAGGCCCGTGGACGGGCGACGGTAAAGCAGGATCGCGCCCTCGGCATTGGCCAGCAGTGGCATCAGCGTGCGCTTTTGCGGGATGGTCTTGCGCGGCTTGGGGATCGGGTAACGCGTCTCCAGGCCGAGCATGTGGGCTTCGCAGCCTTTTTCCAGCGGGCACAGCAGGCAGCTTGGCTTGCTGCGCGTGCAGAGGGTGGCGCCCATGTCCATCATTGCCTGGGTGTAGGCGTTGACGCGGTCGTGTGGCGTAAAGCGCTCAGCGGTGGCCCAGAGCTGTTTCGCGACCTTGGGTTCGCCTGGGTAGCCCTCTTGCGCAGTAAAACGCGCCAGCACGCGTTTGACGTTGCCGTCGAGGATCGGCGCGCGCAGGCCCATGCTCAAACTGGCGATGGCGCCGGCAGTGGACAGGCCAATGCCAGGCAGCTCAGTGAGTTTTTCCACATCCTTGGGAAATTCGCCGCCGTATTCAGCAACGACAATCTTGGCGGTCTTCTGCAGGTTACGTGCACGGGTGTAGTAACCCAGACCGGTCCACAGGTGCAGCACTTCATCTTCCGGCGCGGCGGCCAGGGCTTCGACCGTCGGCAAGGAAGCCATGAACCGGTCGAAGTAATTGAGCACGGTGCTCACCTGGGTCTGTTGCAACATGATCTCCGAGACCCACACCCGGTAAGGCGTGATGCCCTGTTGCCAGGGCAGGTCATGGCGACCGTGGCGGTCGTACCAATCCAGCACCGCCTGTGAAAACTGCTCGTTTCTCATCGTTTGAACAGGCCTTTAAGGGCGTCTTTAAGCTGCGGATTAACCTTGTCGAGCTTCTCTTCGATTTTGTCGCTGAGCTTGTTGCCGGCGGCTTTGATGGCGACCTGAGTCAAGCCGTCCTTGTCCAGGCGGCAGGCCTTGGCGCCCAGCTCCAGCGGGCCACGGCAGCGCAGCGGCACTTCGATGTTCTGGAAGTTGGCGCCGACCTGGCAGGCCGGGTCCGGTACATCGCGCTGGTCGCCTTCGACGATGATGCCAACGCGGTAGTCCATGCCCAGCACACGCAGGTCGACGTCGCCGTTGCCGTTGACCGCCAGGCCCGGAATACGCACTTTGAGGTCCGGGTTGCTCGCCACGCCGTTACGCAAGTTAAGCGTGCCGCGCAGTTCCTGGAACGGCGTGTCCTTGCCCTGCGGCGTGGTGCTCAGGGTCTTGCGGTTGAGCAAGGCAATACCGGTGCACAGTTGCTGTTCAATGTTGGCGTGGAGCAGCGCGCCGTTATTGATCACAAAGCTGGCGGTACCGTTAAGGCTGTCGATCAGCGCTTTTTGGCTGTTGCCACGGCCGGTTAGGTTGCTGTCGAGAGTAACCTGGCCTTTGACCGGCGGGTTTTGCCCCTGGGCTTGCAGGATGCGTTCAACCGGCACTTGCTTGATGTGGGTTTGCAGCGCCAGCAGCGGGATGTCCTGGCGCACATCGAGTGTGCCGTTGGCCTGGAAGGTGCCGTTGTAGAGGCCGCCGCTCAAGGTGTCGAGCTTGAGCTGGCCATCGGCGCCGGAGGCTTTGAGCGCTGCATTCTGGATCGGCAGCTTGCTCAGGGTCAGTTGCCCAAAAGCCAGGTCGGCGTTGACGTCCAGGGTGCGCAGGCGGGTCAGTGGCAGCAGCTTGTCGGTGCTCCACGCGCCTTTGGTCGGAGCTTCCGGCAGTGGTGTGGTGCCACCGGCGGCCATGGCGCCGGCTTCGCTGTTCTGTACTTCAGCCTGGCGGGCAGCGGTTGCGCCTTTGGCTGATTCGGACTTGGCCGGCAAGTAGTTGTCGGCGTTGAAGGTGTCGCCCTTGAGCTGCACGCGCAAGGCTTGCTTGGCGAAGTCATCCACGGCGATGCGACCGGTGAAGGTGCTGCCGTCGAGTTTCAGGTTCAGGTCTTCCAGCGCCACGCTGGTCGGGGTGCCCTTGAGGCGGCTGACCAGCTCGACCTTGCTCAGGCTGCCGTCAGCCATGGGCGGCAGCGGGTGGCCGATGCTGTCGAGGAACTTGGCCAGGTCAAACTGGGCAATCGACAACGCGCCGCTGACTTGCGGGGATTTGTTCAGGTCATTGACCTTCAGTTCGCCCAAGGCGCGCAGTTGGTTGGCGGAGAGCTTGAGGTTGGTCCACTCGGCGATGTTGGCCGCCAGGTCCACCAGCAATTGGCCCTGGGTGGAGAAGGTCACGGTCTTGCCTTGCAGCGGCTCGCCGGTGGCTTCGCCGCTGAGTTTCATGTCTTCGAACTGGTAGCGCTGCAGGGCACGCTGGATGCGCAGGTTGCCGTTCAGTTCGGTTTTGACGCGCATCAGCGGCTGGTTGCTGCCCAGGAATGCAGTGAGTTTGAGTGGAATACTCGCGCCTTCGTGCACGGCGCCGGCGCTCAACTGGATGCTTTCGGCACTGAACTGTTTGCCGGTTTGTTCATCGTTGTATTCAACGCGGGCGTTGTTGATGGTCAAGCTGTCGATGTCCAGGCGGATCGGCTTGGGTGGCTTCTCCGGTTCGGGTTCGGCAGGGGCTTGTGCTGGGGCAGGGGCGCTGGCGATGTCGGCCGCGTCGGGCACATTCTTGCCGATGTCTTCCCAGTTGCCGTGGCCTTGCTTGTCACGGTTAAGGCGCAGGTTGAGGCCTTCGACACGCACATCGCTCATCTGCACTTCGCGGCGCAGCAGTGGCAGCACGCGCACCGACAGGCCGAGCATTTGCAAGTCGGCGAACGGTTGGGTCGGGGTGGTCAGGGTTGCCACGCTGGCTTCGTGCAACTCAAGGCCCAGCCAGGGGAACAGGCTCCAGCCAATATCGCCATTGAGCGTCAGCTCGATGTGGGCCTTGTCGCGGGCAATCTGGCGAATCTCGTCTTTGTAGTCGTTGGGATCGAAGAGGTGGGTCAGGGCAAAGCCCAGGGCCACAATGATCAGCAACAGCCCGAGGAGTACCAGACCCAGGATTTTGCCGAACGCTTTCATGGGCGAGTCCTTGTATGTCGATTTCAAAATTTAGCCGCAGAGTATAACGCCCGAAGGCCTGCGTCAGTTCACGCATCGTTACATTGTATCCAGGGACGGCAAAATAGGATTTTGCCGTCAGGCAGATCAGGTTGAGTGAAAAAGGTGATGTCAGTTTGGTTTTTCTGTCATCCACTGGTGCTAATCTTCGCGGGTTCGTCTGTCGTCTGCGACACAGCGTCGCGCTTAAAAGGAGCTTTACTCAACAACAACGGCCAACGCTCTGCGTGCAAGGTCGAGGGAGAGAGCGCCTGACGGACACATACTAATAACTGGGGGAAACACCAATGAGCACTAGCACTGCGGCCGGTAGTACTGCCGCGCAGCCCGCGTTCCTGTCCAAGGAGCGCATTATCGCCAAGCCCGGCTTCAACCGCTGGCTGGTTCCGCCGGCCGCCCTGGCCATCCACCTCTGCATCGGCATGGCCTACGGGTTCTCGGTGTTTTGGCTGCCGCTGTCCAAGGCTCTGGGTATCACCGCGCCGGTCGCCTGCGCGCCGGACATGAGCTTTATCGCGCAAGTCTTCTCGTCCCAGTGCGACTGGCCCATCTCCATGCTGGGCTGGATCTACACCCTGTTCTTCATCTTCCTGGGTTGCTCGGCAGCCATCTGGGGCGGCTGGCTGGAACATGCCGGGCCACGTAAGGCGGGCGTTGTATCGGCGTTGTGCTGGTGCGGCGGGCTGTTGATCTCGGCGCTGGGGATTTATACCCACCAGATCTGGCTGATGTGGATCGGCTCCGGCGTGATCGGCGGTATCGGCCTGGGCCTGGGTTATATCTCGCCTGTATCGACGCTTATCAAGTGGTTCCCGGACAAGCGCGGCATGGCCACTGGCATGGCGATCATGGGCTTCGGCGGTGGCGCAATGGTGGGTGCACCGTTGGCCGCAGCGCTGATGGGCCACTTCGCCTCGCCAACCAGCGTGGGCGTGTGGCAGAGCTTTGTAGTCATGGCCGTGATTTATTTCGTGTTCATGATCGGTGGCGCACTGTCCTACCGCGTTCCGCCGACCGGCTGGAAGCCTGAGGGCTGGACCGCGCCGGCGAAAAAAGCCAGCAACGCGATGATCACCCACCGTCACGTGCACGTGAACGTGGCGTGGAAAACCCCGCAATTCCGTCTGGTATGGCTGGTGCTGTGCCTGAACGTGTCCGCCGGTATCGGCATCCTCGGCATGGCTTCGCCGCTGCTGCAGGAAGTGTTCGGTGGCAAGTTGCTGGGTGTGGATGTGCCGTTCGGCCAGCTGGACGCGGGCCAGTTGGCCTCTATTGCGGCCATCGCTGCGGGTTTCACTGGTCTGTTGAGCCTGTTCAACATCGGTGGCCGGTTCTTCTGGGCGTCGTTCTCCGACTACCTGGGCCGTAAAAACACCTACTTCGTGTTCTTCGCCCTGGGCTTTGCCCTGTACGCGTTGATCCCGAACCTGGGGCACCTGGGCAACGTGGCGCTGTTTGTGGCGGCGTTCTGCATCATCCTGTCGATGTACGGCGGCGGTTTTGCGACTGTGCCTGCGTACCTGGCCGACCTGTTCGGCACCCAAATGGTCGGCGCGATCCACGGTCGCCTGTTGACCGCATGGGCGGCGGCTGGCGTGCTGGGCCCGGTGTTGGTGAACTACCTTCGCGAATACCAGCTGAGCATCGGCGTTCCGCGCGCTGCGGCTTACGACATCACCTTGTACATCCTTGCAGGCCTGCTGGTGCTGGGTTTCCTCTGCAACCTGCTGGTGCGCCCGGTGGCCGACAAGTACTTCATGACCGACGCTGAACTGGCTGCCGAACAGGCGCTGGGCCATGACAAAGGCGCCGATGCCAGCACTTCGCTGGAGTGGAAAGCGGCCCCTGGTACTGTGCCGATGGCTGTTGCCGCCTGGCTGGTGGTAGGTATTCCGTTGGCGTGGGGTGTGTGGGTGACCCTGCAGAAGACGGCGGTGTTGTTCCACTGATGCCGCTGTAGTCGGGCGAGCGCGGCTCCCACAGGAACCGCGCTTGTGTGGGAGCTGGCTTGCCTGCGATAGCATCACCGCGGTGTGGCCGAAATACCGAGGTGTCTGCATCGCAGGCAAGCCAGCTCCCACACAAGCCAGCTCCCACACTGGATCTCTACTCGTTTCAAGACAGCGGCGGGGCGCACCATCCTGGAGCGCCTGCTTGTATGCACATGTCTATCCCCGACACTCCATCAGTCTTATCCCCTTCGATGTTTCTGTTTAGCGCCCGCGCCCCTATAATGGCTGCCTTTTTCGCCCAATGATTTTGCGGAGCTGGTGATGGCCGAACGTAAGGTATCCGTCGAGCGCGACACTCTGGAAACCCAGATCAAAGCCTCGATCAACCTGGATGGCACCGGAAAGGCCCGATTTGATATCGGTGTACCTTTTCTTGAGCACATGCTGGACCAGATCGCCCGTCATGGGCTGATCGACCTGGATATCGTCAGCAAGGGCGACCTGCATATCGACGACCACCACACGGTGGAAGACGTAGGCATCACCCTCGGCCAGGCGTTTGCCAAGGCCATCGGCGACAAAAAAGGTATCCGTCGCTACGGCCACGCCTATGTCCCGCTGGATGAAGCGCTGTCGCGTGTGGTCATCGACTTCTCCGGCCGCCCAGGCCTGCAGATGCATGTGCCGTATACCCGCGCCACCGTGGGCGGCTTCGATGTCGACCTGTTCCAGGAATTCTTCCAGGGCTTCGTCAACCACGCACTCGTCAGCCTGCACATTGACAACCTGCGCGGCACCAACACCCACCACCAGATCGAAACCGTGTTCAAGGCATTCGGCCGCGCACTGCGCATGGCCGTAGAGCTGGATGACCGCATGGCCGGGCAAATGCCGTCGACCAAGGGCGTTCTGTAATGCAGACGGTCGCGGTTATCGATTACGGCATGGGTAACCTGCACTCGGTGGCCAAGGCGCTCGAGCACGTGGGCGCCGGCAAGGTGCTGATCACCAGCGACGCCAATGTGATTCGCGAAGCCGACCGCGTGGTGTTCCCCGGCGTCGGCGCGATTCGCGATTGCATGGCCGAGATCCGCCGCCTGGGCTTTGACAGCCTGGTGCGCGAAGTCAGCCAGGACCGCCCGTTCCTCGGCATCTGCGTGGGCATGCAAGCCTTGCTCGACAGCAGTGAAGAGAACGGCGGCGTCGACTGCATCGGCCTGTTCCCCGGCCAGGTGAAGTTCTTCGGCAAAGACCTGCACGAAGACGGCGCGCACTTGAAAGTGCCGCATATGGGCTGGAACGAAGTCAGCCAGACCGTCGATCACCCGCTGTGGCACGACATTCCGGACCTGGCGCGTTTCTACTTTGTGCACAGCTACTACATCAATGCTGGCAACCCGCGCCAAGTGGTGGGTGGCGGGCATTATGGCGTCGACTTCGCCGCAGCGCTGGCCGACGGTTCGCGCTTTGCCGTGCAGTTCCATCCGGAGAAGAGCCATACCCATGGCCTGCAATTGCTGCAGAACTTCGCCGCGTGGGATGGTCGCTGGTAATGGCCAAGAAGCCGAAGCCGCCGATCTTGAACCTCACGCCCGAACAGGAGCGTGAGGCGACCGACAAGATCAAGCGTTTCATGGAGGACCGCTTCGAACTCAAGTTGGGCTCGTTCGAGGTCGCCGAGATTCTTGAGCTGTTCACCACCGAAGTGGCGCCGCACTATTACAACAGGGCGATTTTCGACACGCAGACGCTCCTTAAAGAAAGGTTCGAAAGCATCGAAAGCGACCTGTGGTCGCTTGAGAAACCCTGATTTCCCAAGCATTGCTGAATATCGAATAAGGTTTGCCAGATGCTGATTATCCCCGCTATCGATCTCAAGGACGGCGCTTGTGTACGCCTGCGCCAAGGCCGCATGGAAGACTCCACCGTGTTCTCCGATGACCCGGTGAGCATGGCTGCCAAATGGGTAGAAGGGGGCTGCCGTCGTCTGCATCTGGTGGACTTGAACGGCGCCTTCGAAGGCCAGCCAGTCAATGGCGAAGTGGTTACTGCCATCGCCAAGCGCTACCCGAACCTGCCGATCCAGATCGGCGGCGGCATTCGCTCCCTGGAAACCATCGAGCACTACGTCAAGGCTGGCGTGAGCTACGTGATCATCGGCACCAAAGCGGTGAAAGACCCCGCGTTTGTGGCCGAAGCCTGCCGCGCGTTTCCGGGCAAAGTCATCGTGGGCCTGGACGCCAAAGACGGTTTCGTCGCCACCGACGGCTGGGCTGAAATCAGCACCGTGCAGGTCATCGACCTGGCCAAGCAGTTCGAAGCCGACGGCGTGTCCGCCATTGTTTATACCGACATCGCCAAAGACGGCATGATGCAGGGCTGCAACGTGCCGTTCACCGCTGCGCTGGCCGCTGCAACCAGGATCCCGGTGATCGCCTCCGGTGGCATTCACAACCTGGGCGATATCAAGTCGCTGCTGGACGCCAAGGCGCCCGGCATCATCGGCGCCATCACCGGCCGCGCGATCTACGAAGGTACTTTGGACGTCGCCGAAGCCCAGGCTTACTGCGACGCCTACAACGGCTGAGGACTGACCATGGCGCTGGCCAAACGCATCATCCCTTGCCTGGACGTCGACAACGGTCGCGTGGTCAAGGGCGTCAAGTTCGAGAACATCCGCGATGCCGGTGACCCGGTGGAAATCGCCCGTCGCTACGATGAGCAAGGTGCCGACGAGATTACCTTTCTCGACATCACCGCCAGCGTCGACGGCCGCGACACCACCCTGCATACCGTCGAGCGCATGGCCAGCCAAGTGTTTATCCCGCTGACCGTGGGCGGTGGCGTGCGTACCGTGCAAGACATCCGCAACCTGCTCAACGCCGGTGCGGACAAGGTCTCGATCAACACCGCCGCCGTGTTCAACCCGGAGTTCGTCGGCGAAGCCGCGCAGCACTTCGGCTCGCAATGCATCGTGGTCGCCATCGACGCCAAGAAGGTCTCCGGCCCGGGCGAAACCCCGCGCTGGGAGATCTTCACCCACGGCGGTCGCAAGCCGACCGGCCTGGACGCGGTGGAATGGGCGATGAAGATGGAAGCCCTGGGCGCCGGTGAAATCCTGCTGACCAGCATGGACCAGGACGGCATGAAAAACGGTTTCGACCTGGGCGTGACCCGCGCCATCAGCGATGCGCTGGGCATCCCGGTGATCGCCTCCGGCGGCGTCGGCAACCTGCAGCACCTGGCCGACGGCGTGATCGAAGGCCACGCCAGTGCGGTGCTGGCGGCGAGCATTTTCCACTTTGGCGAATACACCGTGCCTGAGGCCAAAGCCTATATGGCCGCGCGCGGTATCGTCGTTCGCTAAACGCTGCTGGACACCCTGGCAGGCGCGGGGCACTCTCTGCGCTTGCCATGGATTCCGGTAGCCTTCATGTTCAAGACCCTTCTGCTTGCTCTCGCCAGTACGTCCATTCTGTTGACGGGCTCGGCTCACGCCGAGGAACCGTCCGACGCCTCCCTGGTGTTGCTGACGGAAAACTTCCCGCCCTACAACATGGCGAAAAACGGCAAGAACTTCGCCAAGGAAGAAAACATCGAGGGCATCGCCGTCGATATCGTGCGCGAGACGTTCAAGCGAGCCGGCATTTCCTACAACCTGACTTTGCGTTTTCCTTGGGAGCGCATCTACAAACTCGCCCTGGAAAAGCCCGGCTACGGTGTCTTTGTGATGGCGCGCCTGCCAGACCGCGAAGCCCTGTTCAAATGGGTCGGCCCCATCGGCCCGGATGATTGGGTGATGCTGGCCAAGGCCGACAGCAAGATTGAGCTGACAGACCTTGAACAGGCTCGTCGATACAAGGTCGGCGCCTACAAAGGTGACGCCATTGCCGAGACCCTGGAAAAGCAGGGCCTTAAGCCCATCGTTGCGCTGCGTGATCAGGACAATGCGCAAAAGCTGGTGGATGGCCAGATCGACCTGTGGGCCACCGGCGATCCGGCGGGCCGTTATCTGGCTCGCCAAGTGGGGGTGACCCAACTGAAAACCGTGCTGCGCTTCAACAGTGCCCAGTTGTACCTGGCGCTGAACAAAGACGTGCCGGATGAGGTGGTGGCCAAGCTTCAGGCGGCACTCGAGCAGTTACGGGGTGAGGGTGGTGTCGATCAGATCATGGCCCGTTACCTCTAGTTCGGGCTCTGCTTGAGGTGACTCATCAGGCAGCACCTCTGCGTTTGGAGACTCGCTTATGTACACGTGGTCACCATTGGTATAGCTGGCGGTGCTTGAAACCTGACTGCCGTCTTCTCGCAGCAGGCGGTATTCGCTTTGGACAAGGTACGCCGCAACGGCTTTTTTCGGCGGAACATAAGTGATGATTTCCAGCGACGAAGCCTGGTCCCAGCCTTTCGCCGAGCGCTGCGTGTGTGTGAAGTCGCGATCCAGGTGCGCCGAAAAACTCAATTCAAAGACGTGTTCGCCCACCGGCCACTCTTTGCCCAGACCGATACTGGTGTTGGCCGCCATTGCCTTGGCAGTCCCGCTTACTTCACCTTTCGCGGCCGTCCACATGAATGGCTGACTGGTAGCTTCGGTGTTGTGCCCAAAGCCGACACACAGGTGGCGGTCCGTGCGCTCCAGGCGGTAGGTGGGCGATGCCTGAAACTGTTCGATCACGGCCAACTCCGGGTCTTTGACACAGAACCATGGCAGCTCACACACCTGAGGCGCGTGGACGGATTCATCATTGCCCGGGCTTTCGTACCCGCTGAGCGCGGGCGGTGGCGGCAGGTCGTGCAGTTGCGCTGTCAATGTCAGGCGCAGTGAATAGGTCTCAAGGCTTGGCTTGGCATAGTCGCCATGGCCTATGAAGGTGCCGGGGGCGAGGTATATTTCGCCGGCGGGTGCATCGGGAGGTGTCACCGACCAGAGGCTTAAGTCGTTGGTGGCGCCGCTGCCTTTATCGTCCCAGATCAATTCGCCCGTTTTAGCGGCCATCACCAGGTCTTTTCGCACGCACCGCACGGCATGGCGTGAGGGTTTGTCGTAGTCCACGCCGTACACCAGCCCCATCGCCACATAGCCCTCTGGCGGCAGCGGGCGCCAGATAGATGCATTGCTCAGCGCTCCGGAGCCTTCATCCTGCCACACCAATTGATAATCGACGGGCGCACGCAGGGCCGTGCCGTCGACGTTGTTCGCGTCGCTGACGACGGCGACAACGTTGCCTTGGTTGATATTGCGATAGTGGTCGACCGCAATATCACCCAAGGTAAAAAACGGTCTCAGTGCATCGGAGGCGGTGCTCGGCCGCCAGAGGCCGACGGCTTTGTGCGCGCCCGACCCCTTGTCGTTCCACAGCGGCAGAAACTCGCTGGTAAAGCTGATGAGCAGGTCATTGAATTGCAGAGGCTTCATGGAGGGCTCTCCAGTTGATGGGAGCATCAACTATCGAGCAGTGCACTCGGCGCCGAGCGGTAACTATCTACGCGCCGGAAGATACGTCCCGTTTTTACCGTGTGCAGCCATGGCTAGGTTGCTGCGCACGCTGATCATCAACTTGATATCAATCCAGTCGATGCCCTGGGCCTTGAGCTTGGGCAACTCACGCTCCAGTACCGCCAGCGTTTGCGGGTAAGGGTGGCCGATCATCACCACCGAGCCCTGCTTGTGGGCCAGCTTGATCGCGGTTTGCAGTTGTGTGGCAATCGCCGCTTCGGTGCGTTCGTCATCCAGGAAAACATCCCGCGACACATGCGCCAGCCCGATCTTCTGCGCCTCGGCGGCGGCGACGGTCTGTGCGCTGGTGCGGCTGTCGACAAAGAACTTGTTGCGCCGTTGCAGCTCGGCCATCAGCCACGCCATCGCCGCTGGCTGGGCGGTCATGCGGCTGCCCATATGGTTGTTGATGCCGGCGGTATAGGGCACAACCTTGAAGGCGGCGTCCAGGCGTTTGCCGAGTTCTTCGATAGGCAAGTCGGGGTGCCAGGCGAACGGGCCGGTGGCCGGGTCCATAGGCATATGCAGGATCACGATCTTGCCGGCCTTGTGTGCCTCACGGGCAAATTCGGCGGCGTGGGGCGTGTCGGGCATGATCGCCGTGGTCACCGGCCCAGGCAGGGCCAGCACACGACGGTCCCTGGGCAGGTTTTGTCCCAGGTCGTCGATGATAAGGGTCAGGTAGGCTTTTTGCGGCTCGCCGGCAGGGGTCGCATGGGCGACGCCTGCCAGGCTGCACAGCACAGCGATGATCAGGGCAAAACGCATATCATCGGCTGCGCGTAATGCTCAGGCCTTTAAGCAGGCTCAGCGCCTGGGCCAGTTGATAGTCGTCGTCCTGCGGCATCGGCTTGGCTTTGCTGCCGCTGCCGGTCGGCTGGTCGGCGCCGCCGTTGCCATTGCCCAAGTGACCTTGAAGGTCGGCCTCTTTGTAGTACTCGCTGTCGACCTCGTTGGTGATCTTGGCCCTGCGCACCTCGATGTCCGGCACGATGCCCTGGGCCTGGATCGAGCGACCGTTCGGCGTGTAGTACAGCGCCGTCGTGATCTTCAGGGCGCGGTCGTTGTTCAGCGGCAATACGGTTTGCACCGAGCCTTTGCCGAAGCTGGTGGTGCCCATCAGCACGCCGCGTTTCTGGTCTTGCAGGGCACCGGCGACGATTTCCGACGCCGAAGCGCTGCCGCCGTTGATCAGCACGGCCAGTGGCACGCCTTCGCTCAGGTCGTTGCCGGTGGCCGAGAAGCGCAACTCGGAGTTGGCGATACGGCCTTTGGTGTAAACAATCAGGCCTTTGGTGATGAAGTGGTCGACCACTTCAACCGCCGACTGCAGCACGCCGCCTGGGTTGTTACGCAGGTCGAGCACGATGCCGTTGAGTTTCTTGCCGTTGTCTTTGCGCAGTTTGGCCAGGGCCTTGGCCACTTCGTCGCCGGTCTTGACCTGGAACTGGGTGATACGGATGTAACCGTAGCCCGACTCCAGCAGCTGGCTCTTCACGCTCTTGACCGTGATGGTCGCGCGGGCCAGGGTCACGTCAAACGGGTTGCCGCCGTCGCGTACCAGGGTCAGGGTGATTTTCTGGCCGAGCTTGCCGCGCATCTTGTCGACGGCTTCGGTCATGGTCTGGCCACGGGTTGGTTGGCCGTTGATCTTCACGATCAAGTCGCCGGCCTGAATGCCCGCCTTGGACGCAGGCGTGTCATCGATCGGCGAGACCACTTTGATCTGGCCATCTTCGGAGCCGACTTCGATGCCCAGGCCGCCGAATTCACCGCTGGTGCTTTCCTGCAGCTCGGCAAAGTCTTCCGGCCCCAGGTAGGCGGAGTGCGGGTCGAGGTTGCTGAGCATGCCCTTGATGGCATTTTCCAGCAGGGTCTTGTCGTCTACGGGTTCGACATAGGCTGCCTTGATCCGGTCCATGACCTCGGCAAAGGTACGCAGCTCGTCCAGCGGCAGCGGCGCCTTGGTGGTCGCTGCGGTGGCGGCGGGTGCCGATGCAGCCTGGTCGGCAAAAGCCAGCGGCGCGCCGATCACCAGGGCGATCGTCAGGGCCAGCGAAGTGAGGCGGGACAAATGCAGCATGTCGAACGAACTCCTAATGTAGGTGCAGCCCTATCCTTGGGAACGGCACCATTGTGCAGGGTCGCTCGGGCGGCCCTGCTGACGAATAGCGAAGTACAGCGCCGGGGTGTCCTGGCCACCACTGTTACCGACAGTGGAGATGGATTCACCGGCTTTTACAACATCACCTGCCGACTTGAGTAATGTCTGATTGTGGCCGTAAAGGCTCAAATAGCCATTGCCGTGGTCAAGAATCACCAACAAACCGGCCCCGCGCAGCCAATCGGCAAACACCACACGGCCACCGTGAACGGCGTGGACCTGGCTGCCGGCGGCGGCGCTGATCATCACCCCATCCCACTTGGCGCGGGTGTCATCGCCACGGGTTTCACCAAAGCGTGCCAGCAGTCGACCATCAACGGGCCATGGAAGTTTGCCGCGGGCTGAAGCAAAAGGGCCGCCGAAGTTCTCGCCGGAGCTGGAAACCAGCGGCCCGGGCGCTGCACGCGCCGGTTTACGCGGCGCTGGCGCATCAGTGGTAGCGGCCAGCTCGGCTTCACGCTGGCGCTTTTTTTCTGCTTCCTGCTGGGCAATCAGCGCTTTTTGCCGCGCTTCTTCAGCCTCACGTGCCTGGCGAGCCAGGGTTTCCTCGATGGTTTTGAGCACTTTGCCCAAGTCGGCCTGGTCTTGTTCGCGGGCCTGCAGCTTGGCGTCGCGGGCCTTCACGTCATTGTTGAGCTTGGCCAGGGCTTGCTGGCGCTCCTTGCGCACCTTGTCCAACTGGTCGCGCTGAGTGTCGAGGGCGGTTTTCTGATCCATCAGTTGCGACTGCTGGTCGGCGATTTCCTGCTCGACATTGGCCAACTGGCGCAGGGTTTCATTAAAACCCTTTAATTGTGCCAGGCGCGCCTTGCTCAGGTAGTCGTAGTAAGTGAGGGTGCGCGCGAATTTCTCCGGGTTCTGCTGGTTGAGCAGCAGCTTGAGGTATTCCTGGCGGCCACTCTGGTAGGCGGCGCGGGCCTGGATCGCGATCAGGCGTTGCTGTTCAACGCGTGCGCTCTGGAGTTTTTTTTTCTCAGCGTCGAGTCGCTCCAGTTCCGACTCGCTCTTCTTTAATTCTTTTTGTAGCTCCTGGACCTGCTTCTCGAGCTTGCCCATCTCGGTTTCCGTGCCGCGCAGGTCTTTCTGCACCCCGGATTTTTCTTCCTGGAGCTTGCCGAGCAGCTTTTTCAGCTCGGTAATGTCCTGACGCGTAGCGTCCAACTGTTGTTGGGTTTGTGCGCGCTCATCGGCAAACGCCGGTTGGAGCAGGCAGACAAGAGCGAGGGAAATCAAGGCGCGAAGCATAGAGGCGGGCGACACCAGGGAAATGGACGGCCTAGTATGCCCGCCAAGCGCCGCAAAAAAAACGCCTCAACGCCATCTGCTTTGAGGCGTTCGTCATAAAAAGCCTTTCAGGGCGATTTAATTGGGCGGTTTGAAGGTTAAACACTATCGAAGAAACGCTTTGAAACGCTCCACCTGCACTGGTGTTTGCTGCTGAGAATAGACTCACGAGCCCTCTAATCAGTCAGTTGGCGCGATCGGCAATGTCCGGTGTTCATGAGTCAAAAGGCCAGCAAACCTGGCTCGATTACGGATTGCCCGACCTGCGTAGCCTTGATCGGGCTCTACGATCTTGCGCACTCGAGGAGGTGTTGGCGGGCAAAGACATTGCCGATGCTGTCGATATCGTAGCTTCAAATCTGGGGATTACCGATTCGACATGCCCTCAGGTTTGTATAGATTCCCCTCTGGGCAGGGTGTTGATCCAGCGCACGACGCTGGGGCACATTGTTGAAAAGCGGCAGGATGCCAGAGAACGATACGTAAAATTCGCGCTGGATACGCTGACAGGGCCTCTGGAAATCTGGCGTGTCGCCTATAGCGACGGCTCGGCTCGGCTGGCGTTCATCGGTGCTTATGAAACCAAGCGACAAATGCTGGTGGTGGTGAATATCCAGGCAGGCAATGTGTTGTTGAATTTCATGCAGACCGATGCCAAGGCGCTGAATAAGCATCGCCATGGGGAGCTGCTTTACAAACGCTACCAACTTTTATAACAGGCAAAGAAAAGGGCAGTTCTCTCGAACTGCCCTAAGTTAGAGCGCTTGATATTCATATACACACCCTCAAGCAGGGGTGTGGAGGTCTCACCCTACGCTGATGTCCAGTCATCAACGGGGTTCCTACGCCAGTTATCGCCGCTGGAGGCAACTGGTTTCGCGCTCACCTTCATTATTGACGGGCTACTCGCTTTGAGCAACCCCCGAACTGTTTCAGACCAGAATCGAAGTACCGGTCATCTCTTTCGGCTTCTCCAGCCCCATCAGTTTCAGCATGGTCGGCGCTACGTCCGCCAGCACGCCGCCTTCACGCACTTTCAGGTCGCGCTTGCCGACATAGATGAACGGCACCGGCTCGGTGGTGTGAGCGGTGTGGGCCTGGCCTGTGGATTCGTCGGACATCTGCTCGCAGTTGCCGTGGTCGGCGGTGATCAGCGCCTCGCCGCCGACTTTCTCCAGGGCGTCGACGATACGGCCGACGCACAGGTCCAGGCATTCTACGGCTTTAACGGCCGCTTCCAGGTTGCCGCTGTGGCCGACCATGTCACCGTTGGCGTAGTTGACCACGATCACGTCGTAACGCTGGTGTTCGATGGCATCGACGATCTTGTCGGTGACTTCCGGCGCGCTCATTTCCGGCTGCAGGTCGTAGGTGGCGACTTTGGGCGACGGGATCAGGATGCGTTCTTCGCCTGGGAACGGTTCTTCACGGCCGCCGGAGAAGAAGAAGGTCACGTGGGCGTATTTCTCGGTTTCGGCGATGCGCAGCTGGGTCTTGCCGTTTTTCGCCAGGTAATCGCCCAGCACGTTTTCCAGGCTGCCCGGGGCAAAAGCTGCCGGGGCCGGGATGTTGGCGGCGTATTGGGTGAGCATGACGAACTCGACCTTCGGCTGGCGGGCGCGCTCGAAGTCTTTGAAACCGGCGTCAACGAATACATGGCTCAGTTCGCGGGCACGGTCGGCGCGGAAGTTCATGAACACTACGGCGTCGCCGTCTTCCACTTTCACCGGCTCGCCGATGGTGGTGGCTTTGACGAACTCGTCGCTCTCGCCACGCGCATAGGCGGCTTCCAGGCCTTGCTGGGCGGTGGCGGCGTGAAATTCGCCCTGGCCTTGCGCGATCAGGTTGTAGGCCTGGGCGACACGGTCCCAACGGTTGTCGCGGTCCATGGCGAAGTAACGGCCGACCAGGCTGGCGATACGGCCCTTGCCAAGCGCGGCGAAGGTGGCGTCGAGCAGTTCGATGGACGATTGCGCGCTTTTAGGTGGGGTGTCGCGGCCGTCGAGGAAGGCGTGCAGGTAAATCTTGTCGGCGCCGCGCTTGAAGGCCAGCTCGGCCATGGCGACCAGGTGATCCTGGTGGCTGTGAACGCCGCCGTCGGACAACAGGCCCATGAAGTGCACGGCCTTGCCGGCTGCGACTGCTTTATCCACCGCCGCGCAGATGGTCGGGTTCTCGAAGAACTCGCCGTCGCGGATCGATTTGGTCACGCGTGTGAAGTCTTGGTATACCACTCGTCCGGCGCCGAGGTTCATGTGGCCGACTTCCGAGTTGCCCATCTGGCCGTCCGGCAAGCCCACATCCATACCGGAGCCGGAGATCAGGCCGTTGGGTACGGTGGCCGTCAGGCGGTCGAGTACCGGCTTGTTGGCCGAGTACACGGCGTTGTCGTGGTGGCTTTCACTGTGTCCGAAGCCATCGAGAATTATCAGGACCAAAGGTTTAGGCGTGGTAGTCATAGATCCTCTCGCGGCGGTAATAAAGGAAGGCAATCTAAAAGGGAGTAGCAGTTTAAAGCGAAGTTCCGACCACGTCACCGCTTTACGGGGGTTGGCCGCCCCTGACGGCTGTGTATACTTACCGCCATTTTAACGCCCTGGAACCTCCTTGATGGTTGATCACCTGATTGCATTTGCCACTGCCCACTACCTGCTCGCGGGTGCCTTCGTCATCCTGCTGGCGCTGCTGATCGCTCATGAAATGAGCCGCGGTGGCCGCAGCCTGAGCACGTCGGAGCTGACCGCACTGGTCAACAAGGATGAGGCCGTTGTCGTGGATATCCGCCCGGCCAAGGATTTCGCCGCCGGCCATATCGTCGGCGCCCTGAACATTCCACAGGACAAGCTGATCGCCCGTTTGCCCGAGCTGGAAAAACACAAGGCCAAGACCATTATTCTGGTCGACGCCCAAGGCCAGCACGCCGGCACCCACGCCCGCGAGATGCTCAAAGCCGGTTTCACCGCCGCCAAACTGTCCGGCGGTATTGGCAGCTGGAAGGCCGATAACCTGCCGCTGGTGAAGTGATATGAGCCAGGTTGTCGTTTACTCCAGCGATTGGTGCCCCTACTGCATGCGGGCCAAGGCCCTGCTTGAGAAGAAGGGCATTGCCTTCGAAGAGATCAAGGTCGACGGCAAACCCCAGGTGCGCGCCGAAATGACCAAGAAAGCGGGACGCACGTCCGTGCCGCAGATCTGGATCGGTGACAAGCATGTCGGTGGATGCGATGACCTGTTCGCTCTGGAGCGCGCCGGTAAACTCGATGCGCTGCTGCTCGTCTGACTCCTAAACCCTAAAAGACCCCAAGATCAAGAAGGATCTGCGATGACTGACCAACAGAACACCGAAGCAGCAGAAGCTCAAGGCCCACAGTTTTCGCTGCAGCGGATCTACGTGCGTGACCTGTCGTTCGAAGCGCCGAAAAGCCCGGCCATCTTCCGCCAGGAATGGACCCCAAGCGTTGCGCTGGACCTGAATACCCGTCAAAAGGCTCTGGAAGGCGACTTCCACGAAGTCGTGCTGACCTTGTCCGTGACTGTTAAGAACGGCGAAGAAGTAGCCTTCATCGCTGAAGTGCAACAGGCTGGTATCTTCCTGATCCAGGGCCTGGACGAAGCGTCTATGAGCCACACCCTGGGCGCGTTCTGCCCGAACATCCTGTTCCCGTATGCCCGTGAGACCCTGGACAGCCTGGTCACCCGTGGCTCGTTCCCTGCGCTGATGCTGGCGCCGGTGAACTTCGATGCCCTGTACGCGCAAGAGCTGCAGCGGATGCAACAGGAAGGTTCGTCGACTGTTCAGTAAGTTGACGCGATAAAAAATGTGGGAGCGGGCTTGTGTGGGAGCTGGCTTGCCTGCGATAGCATCACCTCAGTATCACTGATACACCGAGGTGACTGCATCGCAGGCAAGCCAGCTCCCACACAGGTCTGCTCCCACATTTTGTTTATGCGTTACTTGAAGCCGAGCTGGCGCCAGCCTTCGTAAACCGCGACGGCTACAGTGTTGGACAAGTTCAAGCTGCGGCAACCCTCGCGCATCGGCAAACGCAGACGATGGCCATCGGGCAAAGCATCAAGCACCTCCGCCGGCAGGCCACGACTTTCCGGGCCGAACAGGAAGGCGTCGCCTTCGGCAAAGCTGGCATCATGAAACGGTCGCGAGCCCTTGGTGGTGAACGCGAACAGCCGTGGGTGGCCCAGGCTTTCCAGGCAGCTTGCGAGGTCGGCATGGCGCTTGAGCGTGGCGTACTCGTGGTAGTCCAGCCCGGCGCGGCGCAGGCGTTTGTCGTCCATGTCAAAGCCCAGCGGCTCGATCAAATGCAGGTGGCAGCCACTGTTGGCGCACAGCCTGATAACGTTGCCGGTATTCGGCGGAATTTCTGGTTGAAAAAGGATGACGTGAAACATGCACGGCTCCGAAGGCAAAGATGCGTTGCATTCTACCCCTGAAGACGACCCAAGGCCGAAGCTATTGCCACGGGTGATGGGTTCACTGGCGATTGTTGGCTTGATGATCGGGCTGATGATCGGTCGCCTGACCACGCCGGATCCGGTTGAGTTGCAGCAGGTAGAAACAGCGGCAGACGGCGTGGTGGTGTGGTTCAACAGCGAACCCAAGCTGCACGGCGAACATATCGACGGCACCGTGGCGCTGCTGTTCGGCGCGCAAGGCAAGGCTGCCAGCGGGCAACTCAAGGTCAACGACAAGGACGTGAATTGGCGCGTTCGCAAGACCGATGGCGGCCTGCTGCTGAACCTGGTGGCGGCTCGGCCGTTGCGCGGGGAATGGAAAGGGGAGAAGGCCGAGGGTCGCTGGCGGCTGCAGATCCATCTGCGCGAGGAATAAAAGAGGGAGTTCCCGGCCTGCCTGTACCAGGGCTCCCAAAACGGGGTGAAGCCTTGCAAGGCTTCGGTGTTAAAGAGGGAATCCCCGGCCTGCCTGTACCGAGGTTCCCGAAACGGGTGTGGGGCGCGACGCGATCCGCATCAAGCACCCCGGGTGTAAAGAGGGGATTCTCGGCCTGCCTGTACCAAGGTCCCCGAAACTGGGTGATGTAAGGGTTATTGCAGGGCGCGTGCCAGAAGTTGCAATGTGTGCCAAAAAATTTCGCCAGAAAGCGCAAAGCCCCGGAATACGGGGCTTTGGTGTTTTTGCGGTTTGATGTTTTCTTGATTCGGCGGGTGTTTCAGGCTGGCTGGATGTGCGCGATGCTAGTTCATGGTGCATTGAAGCGGTGCACTCCACCTGATCGTTCCCACGCTCCGCGTGGGAATGCATCGTGTGACGCTCCGCGTCACCAGTGCACAGATCTGAACTTGCGGTGAGCCTCGGACGCGGAGCGTCCGGGGAGGCGTTCCCACGCCGAGCGTGGGAACGATCAGCAGTTAGGCTTCATCACCCTCATCATCATCCCCGCCATCGACCTTCATCCCCAGCTCCTTGATCTTGCGCGTCAAGGTGTTACGGCCCCAGCCGAGCAGCACGGCGGCATCGCGGCGGCGGCCGGCGGTATGCTTCAAGGCGGTTTCGATCATGATGCGCTCGAAGGCCGGTACGGCGCTGTCCAGCAGGTTCGACTGGCCGCGTGCCAGGGCCTGGTCGGCCCATTGGCGCAGCGCCTGCTCCCAGTTGGTCACCGGGGCCGAATCCTGCGGCAGGCTCAACAGCTCCGGTGGCAGGTCGCTGATGTGTACCTCACGCCCGGATGCCATCACCGTGATCCAGCGGCAAGTGTTCTCCAACTGACGCACGTTGCCCGGCCACGGCAGGTTCTTGAGGTATTCCTCGGTCTCGCTTTTGAGCAGCTTCGGCTCCACCGCCAATTCTTGCGCGGCGCGGCTGAGGAAGTGGCGGGCGAGGGTCGGGATGTCTTCGCGGCGATCCGACATCCGAGGGATGTGGATACGAATCACGTTCAGCCGGTGAAACAAGTCCTCACGGAATTTGCCCGCGTGCACCAGGGTTTCGAGGTTCTGGTGGGTCGCCGCAATGATGCGCACATCGACCTTGACCGGCGTGTGCCCGCCAACGCGGTAGAACTCGCCATCTGCCAATACACGCAGCAAGCGTGTCTGGGTATCGGCCGGCATATCGCCGATTTCATCCAGGAACAGCGTGCCGCCGTCCGCCTGTTCAAAGCGCCCGCGACGCAGGTTGGCCGCGCCGGTGAACGCGCCTTTTTCATGGCCAAACAGCTCGGACTCCATTAAGTCCTTCGGAATCGCCGCCATGTTCAGCGCGATAAACGGCGAAGCCGCCCGTGGGCTGTGACGGTGCAGCGCGTGGGCCACCAACTCTTTACCGGTGCCCGACTCGCCGTTGATCAACACGGTGATGTTGGAGTGGCTCAAACGCCCGATGGCGCGAAACACTTCCTGCATCGCCGGTGCTTCACCGATGATTTCCGGGGTGCGGGTCAGGGCTGGCGGGGCTTCCTGGCTTTGTTGTTCCTGGGCGTGCTGGTTGGCGCGCTTGACCAGCGCCACCGCCTCGTCCACATCGAACGGCTTGGGCAGGTATTCAAAGGCACCGCCCTGGTAGGACGCGACAGCGCTGTCCAGGTCCGAGTGCGCGGTCATGATGATCACCGGCAAACGCGGGTGCTGCTCGCGGATCCGCGCCAGCAAGTCCAGGCCACTGGCGCCGGGCATGCGGATGTCGGAGATGATCACGTCCGGCTGCTGACGCGCCAGGCGGCTCATCACCCCGTCGGCGCTGTCGAAGCTCTGGGTGGTCATGCCTTCCTGTTGCAAGGCTTTCTCGAGGACCCAGCGGATAGAACGGTCGTCATCGACGATCCACACAGTTTCACTACGGCTCATGTCGTGGGGGCTCCTTGTTCCAATGGCAGGAAGATCGAGAACGTGGTGTGGCCGGGATGGCTTTCACATTCGATCAGGCCCTGGTGCTGGCTGATGATGTTCTGAGTAATGGCCAGGCCCAGCCCGGTACCGTCCGGGCGGCCGCTGACCATGGGAAAGAAGATGGTTTCCTGCAGTTCCGCAGGAATGCCGGGGCCGTTGTCGATGATCTCGACCTTGGTAACCAGGCGGTGGCGCACATGGCCGATGGTGAACTGGCGCAGAGCGCGGGTGCGCAGGCTGATGCGGCCCAGGCGCAGTTCGTTCTGGCTGCTGATGGCCTGCATGGCGTTGCGCACGATATTGAGCACCGCCTGAATCATCTGCTCGCGGTCGATTAATACGTCGGGAATGCTAGGGTCGTAGTCGCGCACCAGAGTGATGCAGCCTTGGCTTTCGGCCTCGACCAGCTGGCACACGCGCTCCAGCACTTCGTGCACGTTGGTCATCGCCAGGGACGGCAACTTGTTGGAGCCGAGCATGCGGTCCACCAGGTTACGCAGGCGGTCGGCCTCCTCAATGATGACGTTGGTGTAGTCCTTGAGGTGTTCCTCCGGCAACTCACGGGCCAGCAACTGCGCGGCGCCACGAATCCCACCCAGTGGGTTTTTGATTTCATGGGCCAGGCCGCGCACCAGCATCTTGCTGGTTTCCTGTTTGGACAGCTGCGCTTCTTCTTTAGTAATGCGCAGCAGACGGTCGCGGGGGTGCACTTCGAGCAACAGCAGGGTCGCGCCGTTGCTCAAAATCGGGGTCACGGCGTAGTCGACCGTCAGGGTCTGGCCGGTGAGGGCGGTGAGCATCGCTTCGCGCTTGGTAAACGGGTGCGCCTGCTCCACGGCCTGGCGCAACGAACTCAAGGCCTCGGCCGACTCGGTGAACAATTCGCTGATGAACTGCCCATGGCTGCGCTGACCACTGATGGCCAGGAGCATCTCCGCCGCCGGGTTCATGTACTCAAGACGCAAGTCGTCATTAAGCAGGATGGTCGCGGTGGTCAGGTTGTCGAGTAACAAACGGTGCAGTGCATCGCTGATGGTCATCGGGACCTCTTTTGGAGCAAGGCGCGGGCTTGAGGCACACGCTGATACAAGGAAAATGCAAAAACCAAACCAAGGCTCCGAAAAGAAGCGTTAAACCCCTGAAATAAGGGTTTTAGGCGCGAAACTGTGGCGTTCTGCCAGCTTGATCGAGAAGAATCGAACCAAAATGGGCTGGATGGGTGGGAAGTGTGCAGGGTGTCGCACCAATATAGTGCGGTTTTGTGAAGGTTGTTCAGGAAGTGATGGCTGGCGAAAAATTGTCTGGAGGAGCGGGGTCAATGTGGGAGCTGGCTTGCCTGCGATAGCGGTGGCACATTCACCATTGCTATCGCAGGCAAGCCAGCTCCCACAGTTTTGATTGGGTTTGCAGGCTTTAACCTTTGTAGATGCACAGCTCGGCGGTGGCGCGGATCATTGCCAGTTGGCGCAGCGGATCATTCAGCGGCTCATGCACGGCGGTGGCCAGCCACTGCGGGCATTGCGGGTCGGTGCGCTGCGGGGTGAAGTCGGCCAGTTGCTGCAGCAGGGTTTTTTGCAGTTGGTCCAGCCGTGGTCGGATCTGTTTTACCAAGTCCGGGCGCGGGTCGTCCGGGGCTTTGCCCTGGAACTGCCAGTCGGACAGGTGGGTGTACTG
Source organism: Pseudomonas sp. PA-5-4B (assembly GCF_021606215.1). Taxonomy (NCBI): domain Bacteria; kingdom Pseudomonadati; phylum Pseudomonadota; class Gammaproteobacteria; order Pseudomonadales; family Pseudomonadaceae; genus Pseudomonas; species Pseudomonas sp. PA-5-4B. Next base: position 62,859 of record NZ_WKDB01000035.1, read on the forward strand.
CACCAGCTTGTTGGCCTCTATCTGCGCAGAAAAAAACTGCTCAGCGGCGGCGGGGTCGAGTTTGTAGCCGGGCGCCTGGGCCGCCACGCTGGCGATCACCTCTTGTTCGCGCTTTTTGTCCTCTACGGGCTTGTGGCTGTCCCATTTGCTCAGGGCCACCTGATCGGCAATCTCCAGGCGTTCGGCGATGCTGTTGAGCAAAGGCTCCAGAGTGGGCGGCGCGGCGCTCGCACTGGCGCTGATAAATAACAAAGCGAACACAAGTCGATGTTTCAAAGCGGATCTCCTGTGGGAGCTGGCTTGCCTGCGATGCGGGCAACTCGGGGCATCAGGTATACCCAGCGGATGCCATCGCAGGCAAGCCAGCTCCCACATTTTTAATCGGGTTGCAGGCCTGCAGTGGCGTCAGCCAGAGGCTACCTTAACTTGCGTGCTTGCCTACAGGTGCGCCAGAATCCGCCGGCTTGTACGGCTGGCTTGTCGTCTCTAAGGTTGCTCGGTCGCTGCTCATCAGCGATCAGGTTTAGTAGCCTGAGGGTTAAGTTAAGTCGTACCACTCCGACCTTTATGGCGGCTGTGCGTAGGGCACCTTCGGGTGCGCCGGCTTTTGCTTAACTTCCCCGGTCTACTAACCTGCGCATAGCTGCCACCCTATCGTTTAGTAGCGAGTCGATGGCGGCCTCATTCGAGGAAGTTAAGACATGTTCAAGGCAACGCCAAATCCACCGCCATCCGTTATCGCCATCGACCCCGACAGCGACGACGAATCCCTGCTGATTAACAGTTTCGAAGCCTTTACCTCGGTCAGCACCTTGTTGCTTGATTTGTCCGAGGCGCTGGAAGGCAAACACCGCGATACCGTCCTGGCCATTCACCAGCTCAGTGCCCTCGGCACCTTGATGGTGGGCAACATGCTCGACCGCCACGCCCCGGCTCGCTAAACGCCAGGCAAAAAAAAGACCTCCCGAAGGAGGTCTTTTTCGTTACGCCGCGTTAAGCGGCGCTACCGGATCAGCAGCTGTAGTACAGCTCGTATTCCAGTGGGTGTACGAAGGTGCGTACTTTGATTTCTTCTTCGCTTTTCAGCTCGATGTAGGCATCGATGAAGTCGTCGCTGAATACGCCGCCTTTGGTCAGGAACGCACGGCCCTTGTCCAGCTCTTCCAGGGCTTCTTTCAGGCTGCCGCACACTTGTGGGATCTCTTTGGCCTCTTCAGGCGGCAGGTCGTACAAGTTTTTGTCGGCGGCGTCGCCTGGGTGGATCTTGTTCTGGATACCGTCCAGGCCAGCCATTACCAGCGCAGCGAAGGCCAGGTATGGGTTAGCTGCCGGGTCCGGGAAGCGCGCTTCGATACGGCGAGCGCGAGGGCTGGACACGTAAGGAATACGGATCGAAGCGGAACGGTTACGCGCCGAGTAGGCCAGCATTACCGGTGCTTCGAAACCTGGCACCAGACGCTTGTAGGAGTTGGTCGACGGGTTGGTGAAGCCGTTCAGGGCCTTACCGTGCTTGATGATACCGCCGATGAAGTACAGGGCAGTGTCGGACAGGCCGGCATAACCTTCGCCAGCGAAGGTGTTCTTGCCATCTTTGGCGATGGACAGGTGAACGTGCATACCCGAACCGTTATCGCCGTACAGTGGCTTAGGCATGAAGGTAGCGGTACGGCCGTAGGCATCAGCCACGTTGTGTACGCAGTACTTCAGGGTCTGAACTTCGTCAGCCTTGGCTACCAGGGTATTGAACTTCACGCCGATTTCGTTCTGGCCGGCAGTCGCCACTTCGTGGTGGTGAACTTCGATGACCAGGCCCATCTCTTCCATGGCGTTGCACATGGAGGTACGGATTTCGTGGTCGTGGTCGAACGGCGGAACCGGGAAGTAACCACCTTTGATACCTGGACGGTGGCCTTTGTTGCCGCCTTCGATGTCCTGGTCAGACATCCACGAACCTTGTTCGGAGAAGATCTTGAACATGGAGCCGGAGATGTCGGACTTGAACTTGACCGAATCAAAGATGAAGAACTCTGGCTCCGGGCCTACGAATACGGTGTCGCCGATACCGGTCGACTTCAGGTATTCCTCAGCGCGCTTGGCGATCGCACGTGGGTCGCGGTCGTAGCCTTGCATGGTCGAAGGCTCGATCACGTCGCAGACGATGATCAGGGTTGGGTCTTCGGTGAACGGGTCGAGTACGGCAGTGCTGTCGTCCGGCATCAGGATCATGTCGGAAGCTTCGATGCCTTTCCAGCCGGCAATGGAGGAACCGTCGAACATTTTGCCTTCTTCGAAGAACGCATCATCCAGCGCGTCACGAGCCGGCATGGTCACGTGGTGCTGAGTACCTTTAGTGTCCGTGAAGCGCAGATCAATCCATTTAACGTCATGATCTTTGATGAGTTGAACCGACTTCGACATGGTGTCCTCCGGGTGGCTTCGGGCTGGGGTAGTGGAGTTAGCCCTTAGAATGTGGGTGATGCCGGCGCGAATACTCGACCAAGGCAACCTGCCTCACAAGAGAGCAAATTGCATGCCAGTGCGCCAACATGGCCTTTTTGCTTCAAAATGGCCCCTATAACGGTGCAATCCGCTGAAGCGGAATAAATAACGCACTGCAATGTAGCGTTAATTTGCGCAAATGACCCGTTTTGGTGCGTTGCGTCTGTGATGCATATTAACTGGTTAAACCTTGAGCGATTTCCGCTATAATCCGCGCCCCCCTTTTTCAGCAGGCCCGGCGCGCGCTGTTTCCATGAAATTAATCGTAAAAGTCTTCCCCGAGATCACCATCAAAAGCCGACCGGTACGGACGCGTTTCATCCGTCAGTTGGCCAAGAACATCCGTGCCGTGCTCCGAGACCTGGACCCGGCTGTGGTGGTGAACGGCGTGTGGGACAACCTCGAGCTGGAAACCCGCATAACCGACGCCAAAGCCTTGAAGGACATGACCGAGCGCCTGAGTTGCATGCCGGGCATCGCGCATTTCCTGCAGGTCGATGAGTACCCGTTGGGCGACTTCGATGACATCACCGAAAAGTGCAAACAGCACTACGGCGAGTCGCTTGAAGGCAAGATCTTTTCGGTGCGCTGCAAGCGCGCCGGCAAGCACACCTTCAGCTCCATGGATGTAGAGAAATACGTCGGCAGCAAGCTGCGTCGCGAGTGCGGCGCCGCCGGAATTTCCCTCAAAGCGCCGCAAATTGAAGTGCGCATGGAAATTCGCGACCAACGGTTGTTTGTGATCCACAGCCAGCACAACAGTATCGGCGGCTACCCGCTGGGCGCACTGGAACAGACCCTGGTACTCATGTCCGGCGGTTTCGATTCCACGGTGGCGGCCTACCAGATCATGCGTCGCGGCCTGATGAGCCACTTCTGCTTCTTTAACCTGGGCGGGCGTGCACACGAATTGGGCGTGATGGAAGTCGCGCACTTTATCTGGAAGAAGTACGGCAGCTCCCAGCGCGTGCTATTTGTAAGCGTGCCGTTTGAGGAAGTGCTGGGCGAAATTCTCGGCAAAGTCGATAACAGTCATATGGGCGTAGTATTGAAGCGTATGATGTTGCGCGCTGCGTCGCGAATCGCCGATCAGTTGCAGATCGACGCGTTGGTGACCGGTGAGGCGATCTCCCAGGTGTCCAGCCAGACGCTGCCGAACCTGTCGCTGATTGATTGCGTCACCGAGAAGCTGGTCTTGCGCCCGCTGATCGCCAGCCACAAGCAGGACATCATCGACCTGGCAGAAGAAATCGGCACGGCCGACTTTGCCAAGCACATGCCTGAATATTGCGGGGTCATTTCGGTGAACCCCAAGACCCACGCCAAGCGCAACCGCGTGGAGTATGAAGAACAACAGTTTGATATGGCGATTCTGGAGCGTGCGCTCGAGAACGCCAAACTGGTCCCGATCGATCGTGTTATCGATGAATTGGGCCAGGATGTGCAAATCGAAGAAGTCAGCGAAGCCCTGGCCGGCCAGATTGTCGTCGACATCCGTCACCCGGATGCCGCCGAGGATGAGCCGCTGGAAATCGCTGGCATCGACGTGCAAGCGCTGCCGTTCTACGCATTGAACGCGCGCTTCAAGGAACTGGATAACAGCCGTCAGTACCTGCTGTATTGCGACAAAGGCGTGATGAGTCGCCTGCATGCCCACCATTTGCTCAGTGAGGGGTATGCCAATGTGCGCGTTTATCGACCGAGCTAAGAGCCCGGGGCTGTTTGCCTGTGGCCTGCGTCACCGGCCCCCCGACTCTGCCGTCAAGCTGTAACGGCAAGGCCTGACTCTACTGTTAATCGCTGCCACGACCTGTCAGCACACCGAATCCTCTGATCGAGATACACAAGTGATCGAAAATCTACGTAACATCGCCATCATTGCTCACGTTGACCATGGTAAAACCACCCTGGTAGACAAACTCCTGCGTCAATCCGGCACCCTGGAGCGCAACGAGCTCAACGACGAGCGCGTGATGGACTCCAACGACCAGGAAAAAGAGCGCGGTATTACCATCCTGGCTAAAAACACCGCTATCAACTGGAACGGCTACCACATCAACATCGTGGACACCCCGGGCCACGCCGACTTCGGCGGCGAAGTAGAACGCGTAATGTCGATGGTTGACTCCGTTCTGCTGCTGGTTGACGCTCAAGACGGCCCTATGCCGCAAACTCGTTTCGTGACCAAGAAGGCTTTCGAAGCCGGCCTGCGTCCGATCGTGTGCATCAACAAGGTTGACCGTCCAGGCGCGCGTCCGGACTGGGTTCTGGACCAGATCTTCGACCTGTTTGACAACCTGGGTGCTACCGAAGAACAGCTGGACTTCAAAGTGGTCTACGCCTCGGCCCTGAACGGCATTGCCGGTCTGGAACACACCGACATGGCTGAAGACATGACCCCGCTGTACCAGTCGATCGTCGACAACGTACCGGCACCAAAAGTTGACCGTGAAGGCCCGTTCCAGATGCAAATCTCGGCACTGGACTACAACAGCTTCCTGGGTGTTATCGGTGTTGGCCGTATCGCGCGTGGTAGCGTCAAGCCGAACACTCCAGTTGTCGCCATCGGCGCCGACGGCAAAAAGCGTAACGGTCGTATCCTGAAGCTGATGGGTCACCACGGCCTGCACCGCATCGACGTTGAAGAAGCTTTCGCCGGCGACATCGTGTGCGTGAGCGGTATGGACTCGCTGTTCATCTCCGACACCCTGTGCCAGCCAGACAACGTTGAGGCGATGAAGCCTCTGACCGTTGACGAGCCAACCGTTTCCATGACCTTCCAGGTAAACGACTCGCCTTTCTGCGGTAAAGAAGGCAAGTTCGTGACTTCCCGTAACATCAAGGAACGTCTGGACAAAGAGCTGCTGTACAACGTTGCACTGCGCGTTGAAGAAGGCGACTCGGCTGACAAGTTCAAGGTTTCCGGCCGTGGTGAGCTGCACCTCTCGGTACTGATCGAAACCATGCGTCGCGAAGGCTTCGAAATGGGCGTTGGTCGTCCAGAAGTGATCATCCGTCAGGTTGACGGCGTGAAGCAGGAACCGTTCGAAAACGTGACCATCGACACCCCTGAAGAATCCCAGGGCAAGGTCATGGAAGAGATGGGCCTGCGTAAGGGCGACCTGACCAACATGGTGCCGGATGGCAAAGGCCGTGTACGTCTGGAATACAACATCCCTGCGCGTGGTCTGATCGGTTTCCGTAACCAGTTCCTGACCCTGACCAACGGTGCTGGCATCCTGACCTCGATCTTCGATCGCTACGACACCATGAAGTCCGGCGACATGTCCGGCCGTCAGAACGGTGTTCTGGTATCGGTAGAAACCGGCAAGGCGCTGACCTACTCCCTGGAAACTCTGCAGGCGCGTGGCAAGCTGTTCGTTGAACACGGTCAAGAGATCTACAACGGTCAGATCGTTGGTCTGAACAGCCGTGACAACGACATGGGCGTTAACCCAACCAAAGGCAAGAAGCTCGACAACATGCGTGCTTCGGGCAAAGACGAAACCATCGCTCTGGTCCCACCTGTTCGCTTCACCCTGGAACAGGCCCTGGAATTCATCCAGGACGACGAGCTGTGCGAAGTTACGCCTAAGTCGATCCGCCTGCGTAAGAAGATCCTGGACGAAGGCGAGCGTACCCGCGCTGCCAAGAAAGCCAAGAACTGAGTTAACTCAGGCTGAATGAAAAACGCCCCCGGTCGAAAGGCCGGGGGCGTTTTTTTATGCCTGATCGTTCCCACGCTCTGCGTGGGAATGCCGCTTGGGA
>NZ_WKDB01000036.1:0-63184 GCF_021606215.1 Pseudomonas sp. PA-5-4B
CCTGTGGCGAGGGAGCTTGCTCCCGCTGGGTCGCGAAGCGGCCCCCAAGAACGGGACTGCTGCGCAGTCCAGCGGGAGCAAGCTCCCTCGCCACAGGTGACGGTGTTTACAGTTCCAGGAGCTAGCCCGGTACGCGGCGGATTTTAGCGCCGAGCATCTGCAGCTTTTCTTCGATGCACTCGTAACCACGGTCGATGTGGTAGATGCGGTCGATCAAGGTGTCGCCGTCGGCGCACAACGCCGAAATCACCAGGCTGGCCGAGGCACGCAGGTCGGTCGCCATCACTGGCGCGCCCTTGAGCTTGTCGATGCCGGTAACGATGGCGGTGTTGCCTTCGACCTGGATCTTGGCGCCCATGCGGTGCAGTTCATACACGTGCATGAAGCGGTTTTCGAAGATGGTCTCGATCACGGCGCCTGTGCCTTCGGCAATCGCGTTCAAGGAAATGAACTGCGCCTGCATGTCGGTCGGGAACGCCGGGTAAGGAGCCGTACGCACGTTTACGGCTTTTGGCCGCTTGCCGTGCATGTTCAGCTCGATCCAGTCTTCACCGGTAGTGATTTCAGCACCGGCTTCCTTGAGTTTTTCCAGCACGGCTTCCAGGATGGTCGGATCGGTGTCCTTGACCTTGACGCGGCCACCGGTAACGGCAGCGGCAACCAGGTAGGTGCCGGTCTCGATACGGTCCGGCATCACTTTGTAGGTGGCCGAGTGCAGACGCTTCACACCGTCGATAGTGATGGTGTCGGTGCCGGCGCCGGTGATGTTGGCACCCATGGCGATCAGGAAGTTGGCCAGGTCGACTACTTCAGGCTCGCGCGCTGCGTTTTGCAGCACACTGCGACCGTTCGCCAGGGCGGCAGCCATCATGATGTTCTCGGTACCGGTGACGCTGACGGTATCAAAGAAGAAGTTGGCACCGCGCAAACCGCCTTCCGGCGCCTTGGCCTTGATGTAGCCACCTTCTACGTCAATGACCGCGCCCATGGCTTCAAGGCCACGGATGTGCAGGTCGACAGGACGCGAACCAATCGCGCAACCGCCAGGCAGTGCTACTTCAGCTTCGCCGAAACGGGCAACCATCGGGCCCAGCACCAGGATCGAGGCACGCATGGTTTTCACCAGTTCGTACGGAGCGATCAGGGTCTTGATGGTGCGCGGGTCGATTTCGACAGACAGCTTCTCGTCGATCACCGGCTCAATACCCATGCGACCGAACAGCTCGATCATGGTGGTAATGTCGTGCAGGTGCGGCAGGTTGGCCACAGTTACCGGGCCATCGCACAGCAGGGTCGCTGCCAGGATCGGCAAGGCGGAGTTTTTTGCACCGGAAATGCGGATCTCGCCATCGAGGCGGGCACCACCGGTAATAATCAATTTATCCATAAGAATCTCGACGCCTTGGGGGCTCAGGTACGCTCGGCCCAGGCCGCGCGGCTGAAAAATTTCATAGTAACCGCGTGGATGCTGCCATCGGTGATCCACGGGTTCAAATGGGCATAGATCTGCTGTTGACGCTTGACCGGGCTCAATTTCGCCAGTTCATCGCTAATCACGTTCAGCTGGAAATTGCAGCCTTCGCCTTCAACTTCTACGATCGTTTCCGGCAGCTTTCCTTCAAGGAAGCTTTTAACTTCTAGGGCCTGCATGCTCAACCTCTATCGGCGCCCAGTGCGCACGGGTCGCACATCATACAAAAAAGCCCCGCGCCTGCGAACCCCGCATAGCAGGACTCTGACGGGGGGCTTCTTTAATAATGTGTATTAAGGATGCGCCAACAGTTCGGTAATACCGGAAACCTGAGCGATTTCACGCATGTCCTCGGGCATTGAGCGGATGCTGACCGGCTTCTTGGCGGCTTGCGCATCACGCATGAAGCACAGCAACAACGACAAGCCGACGCTGCTGGACTTGGTCACCGCCGAGCAATCAAGCACCAACGCAGGTGCGTTACTGCTGTTGATCAGCGCCTGACCCTGCTTGCGCAGGTCAGGCCCGGTGCGGTAATCCAGCACGCCACTGAGGAACAACTCGCCGGCGTCACCCAGACGAACAGCCGACTCGGTCATTGCGCAGGCTTCCCGGCTTGTTTGTCGGTTTCTTCCTTGGCTTTGGCGACTTCACCGGCCCAACCATTGATGGTTTTGTCCAGGTTATTGCCATTACGCTGCATCGCATCAGCGAACTGATCGCGGAACAGCTTGCCGATGTTGATGCCGTTGATGATCACGTTGCGCAGTTTCCACTCGCCGTTGACCTTCTCCAGCGTGTACTGCACAGGGTAGATGGCGCCGTTGTTGCCTTTGACGCTCATGTTAACGCTGGTGCGATCACCCGACTCATCCCCGGCTGGGGCGACGGTAATACCTTGGTTGTTGTACTCCAGCAGGGCGTTGCCGTAGAACTGGAACAGGCCCTTCTTGAAGTTTTCCTGGAATGTTTGCATTTGCGCAGGGGTAGCCTTGCGCGAATACTTGACCGTCATGATGCTACGGGAAATGCCTTCGGCATCGACCACCGGGCCCACAATGGTATTCAGTGCTTCGTAAAACCTGGTCGGGTCTTGCTTGTACTGCTCTTTGTTGGCAGTCAGGTCAGCCAACATCTTGTTGGTGGTGTCCTGCACCAGATCGTGCGCAGAACCGCCGGCAGCGGCATTAGCCATCAGCGGCAGCGCTGCCAGTAGCACCAGCAGGCCACGTCGCAAGGTAGAGATCATGAACAGGTTCCTCATTTGGCGTCTTTATTGACCGTATTGAGCAGGAATTTACCGATCAAGTCTTCAAGCACCAGCGACGACTGTGTGTCGTGGATTGTCGAACCATCCTTGAGCAGGGCTGTTTCCCCACCCACGCTGATGCCGATGTACTTCTCGCCCAGCAGCCCAGCAGTGAGGATAGATGCAGTGGAGTCAGTCGGCAGATTATCTACCTTCTTGTCGACTTGCATGGTCACCCGGCCAGTGAAGCTGTCGCGATCCAGATCGATTGCCGTGACCTTGCCGATGGTTACACCGGCCATGGTCACTTTAGCTCTGACCGTCAAACCAGCAATATTGTCGAAGTACGCGTAAAGCTTATAAGTATCGGCGGTGGGGCTGGCCGAAAGGCCGCTGACTCGCAGGGCGAGCAACAGTAAAGCCAGGATGCCAGCCAGCAAGAAAAGGCCGACACCGATTTCCACAGTGCGGTTTTGCATCAGAAATCTCCAAACATCAAGGCGGTCAAAATGAAGTCAAGGCCCAGTACCGCCAGCGAGGCGTACACAACGGTCTTGGTGGTGGCGCGACTGATCCCTTCTGAAGTGGGCTCACAGTCATAGCCTTGGAATACGGCGATCCAGGTCACTACAAAGGCGAAAACGATGCTTTTGATGATGCCATTGAGCACGTCGCCGCTGAAGGTCACGCTGTTTTGCATGTTGCCCCAGTAGGAGCCGTCATAGACGCCCAACCAGTCAACCGCCACCCACGAACCACCCCAGATGCCCACCACGCTGAAAATCATCGCCAGCAGCGGCAGGGATATGAAGCCGGCCCACAGGCGCGGGGCAACAATATATTTGAGCGGGTCCACGCCGATCATTTCCAGGCTGGACAACTGCTCGGTGGACTTCATGTTGCCGATTTCGGCGGTCAATGCAGAACCCGCACGGCCAGCGAACAGCAAAGCGGTGACCACCGGCCCCAGCTCACGCAGCAGCGTCAGGGCAACCATCTGCCCGACTGCCTGCTCCGAACCGTAGCTGGAGAGGATATTGAACCCCTGCAACGCCAGCACCATGCCGATGAATATCCCGGACACCACGATGATGACCAGGGACATCACGCCCACCGAATGCAGCTGTCTCAACAACAGGCCAAAACCGCCGCCAATGCCGCCACGCCCGAGCAGCGCGTGAAACAGAAAAATTGTCGAACGCCCCAGGACCTCGACCAAGTCGATGCCGGAACGGCCGAAAAGGCGAACCTTCTCGAGTAAAGATGTCTTGCGCATCAGCGCTTCCCCAGAAGATCTGAGCGGTAGTCCGCTGCCGGAAAATGAAAAGGCACCGGGCCATCGGGATCGCCGGTCATGAATTGGCGAATGCGCGGGTTATCAGCGTTCATCAGTTCTTCAGGCGTACCCTGCCCCAGCACCTGGCCATCGCCGACCACATAAAGGTAGTCAGCAATGCTCGCGGTTTCGGCCAGGTCGTGGGAAACCACGATGCTGGTGATCCCCAACGCATCGTTGAGCAGGCGGATCAGGCGCACCAGCACGCCCATGGCGATCGGGTCCTGGCCTACGAACGGCTCGTCATACATGAGGATCTGCGGATCGAGAGCAATAGCCCGCGCCAGCGCAACACGACGCTTCATGCCACCGGACAACTCGTCGGGCATCAGGTCGATGGCACCGCGCAAGCCCACGGCTTGCAGTTTGAGCAGCACAATGTCACGAATCATTTCATCGGACAGCTGGGTATGCACCCGCAGCGGAAACGCTACGTTTTCGAAAACGTCGAGGTCGGTAAACAGGGCACCGCTCTGGAACAGCACGCCCATATGCTTGCGCGCATCGAACAGATCGCTGCGCGACAGGGTCGGCAGGTTCTGGCCGTTGACCCACACTTCGCCGGCGCTGGGCCGCAATTGCATGCCCATCAGGCGCAACAAAGTGGTCTTGCCGCAACCGGAAGGCCCCATGATGCCCGTGACTTTGCCGCGGGGAATGCGAATATCGACGTTATTGAAGATGCTGCGCGAACCGCGCTTGAAGGTAAGGCCCTTCAGCTCGACCGCGTAGGCGTTATCGGCACTCATCTAATCTCCTTGGGATGCAGCCTTTCACTCAGACACCATGCTTGCGACTTTCGTTTGCAACAGATGCACAAAAGTTAGCGGCATGGGGTGGGCCGACCGAACTGGCGGCGAACTATATCACTGCTGGTACAGAGCCCCCAAGGCCGGAACAGCGCTTGTTCAGATTCGGGACAGGGAAAACACGTGGCTGAGCATAAATCCCAGGCACCTGCAGAATAACTAGCGTGAGGGATTTGATCATTACCGCTATAATCGCCGACTTTTCGTCAGGCTATACGATTTCAGACATGAGCCAATCCAGCGACCTTATTCAATCCGCACAACGCACCATCCGCCTCGAGCTTGAAGCCGTAGAAGGTTTACTGGCCCATATCGACGCAGATTTCGTACGCGCCTGCGAGATGATTCTGGCCAGCACGGGCCGCGTTGTGGTGGTCGGCATGGGCAAATCCGGCCACGTCGGCAACAAGATCGCCGCCACCCTGGCCAGCACCGGAACCACGGCGTTTTTCGTGCACCCGGCCGAAGCCAGCCACGGTGACATGGGCATGATCACCAAGGATGACATTATCCTGGCGCTGTCGAACTCGGGCACCACCAACGAAATCGTGACCTTGCTGCCCTTGATCAAGCGCCTGGGCATCAAGATGATCAGCCTCACCGGCAACCCGGAATCCACGCTGGCGAAGGCTGCCGAAGTCAATTTGAACGTGCACGTGGCCCACGAAGCCTGCCCGCTTAACCTGGCACCGACCTCCTCCACCACCGCCGCCCTGGTCATGGGCGACGCCCTGGCCGTGGCGTTGCTGGAAGCTCGTGGCTTTACCGCTGAAGACTTCGCGTTTTCGCACCCGGGCGGCGCGCTGGGTCGTCGCCTGCTGCTCAAAGTGGAAAACGTCATGCACTCGGGGGATGAACTGCCCCACGTGCAACGTGGCACCTTGCTCAAAGACGCGCTGATGGAAATGACCCGCAAGGGCCTGGGCATGACCGTGATCCTGGAAGCCGACGGGCGTCTGGCCGGAGTCTTCACCGACGGCGACCTGCGCCGCACCCTGGACCGCACCATCGATATCCACACCGCGACCATTGATGCGGTGATGACGCCCCACGGCAAGACCGCCCGCCCCGAGATGCTTGCAGCCGAAGCGCTGAAGATCATGGAAGACCATAAGATTGGCGCGCTGGTGGTGGTCAATAGTGACGACCGCCCGATCGGCGCCCTGAACATGCACGACTTGCTGCGTGCGGGAGTGATGTAAATGACCAGCGACCTGATGCAACGCGGCAAACACATCAAACTGGCGATTTTCGACGTGGACGGCGTGCTGACCGACGGCCGCCTGTACTTTCTCGAAGATGGCAGCGAATTCAAGACCTTTAACACCCTCGACGGCCAGGGCATCAAAATGTTGATGGCCGCCGGTGTGCAAACGGCAATTATCAGTGGTCGAAAGACACCGGTTGTGGAACGCCGCGCACAAAACCTGGGGATTCCTCACCTGTATCAAGGCCGTGAGGATAAACTGGTGGTTCTGGACGAGCTTCTTGGCCAACTCAACCTAAGCTATGAGCAGGTTGCGTACCTGGGTGATGATCTGCCTGACCTGCCGGTCATTCGCCGAGTGGGCCTGGGCATGGCCGTCGCCAATGCAGCGGCGTTTGTTCGTGAACACGCCCATGGCATTACTGTCGCACGTGGCGGTGAAGGCGCTGCCCGCGAGTTCTGCGAATTGATCCTGCGTGCCCAAGGCAGTCTTGAAGCGGCCCACGCCGCCTACTTATAGAGCGTTTTATGCTGAGCAAAAAGATTCGCAACTTCCTGTTATTCGGGGTCATCGCCGCGCTGTTCCTGGCGGTGGGCTACTGGAATATCAGCCCGGAGCGCTTTCTCGACAAGCCTGTAGCACAGGTTGACGAGGGGCTGATCGACAATTTCGCCACCAATGCCTATACGGTGCAGTTCATGCCTGACGGCAAGGTCCAATACGAGATGACCTCCGATAAGGTGGAGCACGTCAAAGCCTCCGACGTCAGCTTGCTGACCAACCCGGACCTGAACCTGTTCCGCGGCACCGACTTTCCGTGGCACGTCACCAGCAAACGTGGCGAGGTCAATGCGGACGGCACCCAGGTTGAGTTGATCGACTCGGTACGCGTTGCGCGCACCGATGAACACAAGCGTGACACCATCATCACCAGCAGTCGCATGACCGTTTTCCCACAACAGCAATATGCGCAGACCGAGCAAGACGTTAGAATTGACGGCGCTGGCGGTGTATCGACTGGCAAGGGAATGAAAGCGTATTTGAAAGAAAGCAGGATACACCTGCTATCGAACGTAAGAGGACAGTATGAGGCTCGTTAAAACCCTCCCTATTTTGCTCGGTCTGGGCGCAGCACTGGGAAGCGTGAGCGCCTGGGCTCTGCCGAACGATAGCCAGCAACCGATCCATATCTCGGCTGACGATGCGCAGTTGGATGATAAACAAGGCGTCGCGACCTACACCGGTGGCGTGATCATCACCCAGGGCTCGATGAAGATTACCGGCAACACGGTAACGCTGACTCGCACCCCGGCTGGCGACATCGACGTGGTGACTTCGGTGGGCAACCTGGCTTACTTCGAACAGAAGCAGGCGGCTGCCGACCCGGCACCGATGAAAGGCTACGGCAGGACCATCCAGTATCACGCCCAGCAGAACCGCATTATCCTGATTGACCAGGCACGGGTTGTCAGTACTGACGGCAATACCACCGAAGGTGAAAAAATCACCTACGACACCGTCAAGCAGATCGCTACCGCCGGTCGCGCCAATGGCACAAAAATCGGCACACCGAAGCCGCGCATCGACATGGTTATCCAGCCGAAGCAGAAAGACGCTGCCGCCCCTGCGCCAAAACCCGCTGCGAAGAAGACGAACTGATGGCAACCCTGAAAGCCCAGCATCTGGCCAAAGCTTATAAAAGCCGTCAGGTCGTACGCGACGTCAGCCTGTCGATCGACAGCGGCCAGATCGTCGGCTTGCTCGGCCCCAACGGCGCCGGCAAGACCACCTGCTTCTATATGATTGTTGGCCTGGTCCAGGCGGATCAGGGCCGTGTATTGATTGACGACCTGGACGTAAGCCACCAGCCCATGCACGGTCGTGCACGCGCCGGCATCGGCTATCTTCCCCAGGAAGCATCGATCTTCCGCAAACTGTCGGTGTCCGACAACATCATGGCGATCCTCGAGACCCGCAAGGAACTCGACCGTGACGGCCGTCGCAAAGAGCTGGAAAGCCTGTTGCAGGAGTTCCATATCAACCACATCCGCGACAACCTCGGCATGAGCTTGTCCGGTGGCGAGCGTCGCCGTGTGGAAATCGCCCGTGCCCTGGCCACCGCGCCGAAGTTCATCCTGCTGGACGAACCTTTCGCCGGTGTTGACCCGATCTCGGTTGGCGATATCAAGCAGATCATCCATCACCTCAAGGCCAAGGGTATCGGTGTACTGATCACCGACCACAACGTGCGTGAGACCCTCGATATCTGCGAAACCGCCTATATCGTTAACGATGGGCAACTGATTGCAGAAGGTGACTCCGCCACTATCCTGGCCAATGAACTGGTGAAGGAAGTGTACCTGGGTCACGAGTTCCGCCTGTAAACACGGTGGTATCAGGCCATTGCCCGGGGCGCGTGCAAGTCAATAAAAACCTCAGTTTTTTTATTGTTACCGCGCTCTAGGCAAAGCCCCTGATATCAGGCATATAATTTGCTTATGTTTGGCGCTCACGCGCCCTGTCGTGGATGGCGCATTGCGCCGGCGAATAAGGTGTTAAGCCCCTGCCATGAAACCATCGCTAGTCCTGAGAATGGGCCAGCAGCTGACGATGACACCGCAGCTGCAACAGGCCATCCGCCTGCTCCAATTGTCGACCCTGGACCTGCAACAGGAAATCCAGGAGGCCCTGGAGTCCAATCCGATGCTCGAACGCCAGGAAGAAGGCGACGACTTCGACAATGCAGACCCGCTGGCCGACAACATCGAGCAAAAACCCAACCCCGACGTGCAGGAACCGTCCTATCAGGAAACCGCCCCTACGGTGGACAACCTAGAGGAAGGTGAATGGAACGAACGCATTCCCAACGAGCTTCCCGTGGACACCGCCTGGGAAGACGTCTACCAGACCAGCGCCAGCAGCCTGCCCAGCAATGACGACGACGAGTGGGACTTCACCACTCGCACGTCCGCCGGTGAGAGCCTGCAGAGCCACTTGCTGTGGCAACTGAACCTGGCGCCGATGTCCGATACCGATCGCCTGATCGCCGTAACCCTGATCGACTGTATCAACAATCAGGGCTACCTGGACGAGACGCTCGACGAGATTCTTGAAGCCTTCGACCCGGAACTGGACATCGAACTGGACGAAATCGAAGCCGTCCTGCATCGCATCCAACAGTTCGAGCCTGCCGGCATTGGCGCTCGCACCTTAAGCGAATGCCTGTTGCTGCAACTGCGCCAACTGCCGGCCAAGACCCCGTGGCTCGCCGAAGCCCAGCGCCTGGTCACCGACTACATCGACCTGCTGGGCAGCCGCGACTACAGCCAGTTGATGCGCCGCATGAAGCTCAAGGAAGACGACCTGCGGCAGGTCATCGAGCTGGTACAGAGCCTCAACCCGCGCCCCGGCTCGCAGATCGAGTCCAGCGAAGCCGAATATGTCGTGCCCGACGTGATCGTGCGCAAAGACAACGAACGCTGGCTGGTGGAGTTGAACCAGGAATCGGTGCCTCGCCTGCGGGTCAACCCACAATACGCAGGCTTTGTGCGCCGCGCCGACACCAGTGCCGACAACACCTTCATGCGCAACCAGTTGCAGGAAGCGCGCTGGTTCATCAAGAGCCTGCAAAGCCGTAACGAAACCCTGATGAAAGTGGCCACCCAGATCGTCGAGCACCAGCGCGGCTTCCTGGAATATGGCGACGAGGCGATGAAGCCACTGGTTCTGCATGACATTGCCGAAGCGGTAGGTATGCATGAATCGACGATTTCACGGGTAACCACGCAGAAATTCATGCATACCCCACGGGGTATTTATGAGCTGAAATACTTTTTCTCCAGCCACGTCAGCACCTCCGAAGGCGGTGAATGCTCGTCCACGGCGATCCGCGCGATCATCAAAAAACTGGTTGCGGCGGAAAATCAGAAAAAGCCATTGAGTGACAGTAAGATCGCTGGTTTACTGGAGGCACAAGGCATTCAGGTCGCCCGTCGAACCGTCGCCAAGTACCGCGAGTCCCTCGGGATCGCGCCTTCCAGCGAGCGTAAGCGTTTGATGTGACGGGCGGGCCATAGCGTTCCAGTGGTGGGTATTCCTACCCACCGCTTTATGCACTGGCAACGAAGGAGAAGCTGTATGCAAGTCAACATCAGTGGACACCATGTAGAAGTCACCCCTCCATTGCGCGAATACGTCGAGCAGAAGCTGAAACGGCTTGAGGGTCATTTCGACAAAATCACCAATGTGCAAGTCATCATGAAGGTCGACAAGCTTCAGCAGAAAATTGAGGCGACTCTCCAGATACCCGGTGGCGAAGTAGTCGCCAATGCCGAGCATGAAGACATGTATGCATCAATTGATGCCTTGACTGACAAGCTTGACCGCCAACTTAAAAAGCATAAGGAAAAGCAGCAGAGCCTTCTTCAAGGCACAGGCCGCTAACACTCCCCACCCATGATCCGACTTGAAACTATCCTGACCCCCGGCCGTTCCCTTGTGAACGTGCCGGGCGGCAGCAAAAAGAAAGCCCTCGAACAAATTGCCAACCTGATCGCGCGCGAAGTGCCGGATCTGGAGATGCAGGATGTATTCGACGCGCTGATCGCCCGTGAAAAACTCGGTTCAACCGGTTTTGGCAACGGCATCGCCATTCCTCATTGCCGCCTCAAAGGCTGCGAGACACCCGTCAGCGCCTTGCTCCACCTCGAAGCCCCCATCGATTTCGACGCCATCGACGGCGCCCCGGTTGACCTGCTGTTCGTTCTGCTGGTCCCGCAAGCCGCCACCGATGCGCACCTGGAACTGCTTCGGCAGATAGCCAGCATGCTCGACCGCAAAGAAGTACGCGACAGACTGCGCAGTGCCAGCAGCAACGAGGCGCTTTATCAGGTTGTACTCGATGAGCAAAGCGGGCAGTAACCATGCGTTTGATCATCGTCAGCGGCCGCTCCGGCTCGGGTAAAAGCACCGCCCTCAACGTCCTTGAGGACAACGGTTTCTACTGCATCGACAACCTGCCGGCGGGCCTGCTGCCGGAATTGGCCGAACGCGCCCTGATCCACACTGAACTGCCGCAGCCACTGGTGGCCGTCTCGATTGACGCCCGCAACCTGCCCAGCCACCTCGAGCGCTTCCCGCAACTGCTCGAGGAAGTACGCGCCAAGCATATTCATTGCGATGTGCTGTACCTGGATGCCGACGAGGAAACGCTGCTCAAGCGTTTCTCCGAAACCCGTCGACGTCACCCCCTCAGCAGTCCGCATCGCTCCCTGGCAGAAGCCATAGAGGATGAGACCACGCTGCTGGGGCCGA
The DNA here is from genome assembly GCF_021606215.1 of Pseudomonas sp. PA-5-4B. NCBI lineage: Bacteria > Pseudomonadati > Pseudomonadota > Gammaproteobacteria > Pseudomonadales > Pseudomonadaceae > Pseudomonas > Pseudomonas sp. PA-5-4B. Next base: position 11,387 of record NZ_WKDB01000036.1, read on the forward strand.
TCATTGACCTCGCGGATCTCAAGATCAACACCACGGACCTCAACCTGTATCAGTTGCGCGATGCCATCAAGCTGCGCCTGCTGAACCAGCCGGAGCCAGGCACGGCCTTTCTGGTTGAGTCGTTCGGGTTCAAGCGCGGGATGCCGGTGGATGCCGACCTGGTGTTCGACGTGCGCTGCCTGCCCAACCCCTACTGGAAGCCGGAGCTGCGTGACCAGTCTGGTTTGGACCAGCCAGTAGCCGAGTACCTGGCTGCGCAACCGGATGTCGAGGAGATGTTCCAGGATATCTCCAGCTACCTGCTCAAATGGTTACCGCGCTTTGCCGCAAGTAATCGGGCTTATGTCACCATTGCCATCGGCTGCACCGGCGGCCACCACCGTTCCGTCTACCTGACCGAACGCCTGGGCCAGGTGCTGCAACAAACCCTCAAGAACGTCCAGGTTCGCCACCGCGACCTTAGCTGAAAGGAACACCCCCGCGATGCCCGCTCTGGAAATTGAAATCATCAACAAGCTGGGCCTGCACGCCCGCGCCTCGGCCAAATTTGTCGGCGTTGCCGGGCAATTCCCTTGCCAGATCCGCGCCGGGCGCACGCCGGAATCGATGGTCGACGGCAAAAGCATCATGGCCATGATGATGCTGGCTGCGGGCAAGGGCACAAAGATTCACTTGAAGACGGAAGGCGAACAAGAGCAGGAAGCGATGGACGCCCTGGTCAAGTTGATCAACAACTACTTTGACGAGGGTGAGTAAACCCACCCTTTGAGACAGGTGTGAGGCTGCAATGGCCTCACCCTAATGCGGTATCCATCACCATCATCAAACAAAACCCGATGCACAACCCCAGGCTGGCAAGCTTTTCGTGACCGTTGCGGCGCGATTCCGGGATCACTTCGTGAGTCACCACCAGCAACATAGCCCCCGCCGCCAGCGCAAGCCCCAATGGCAACAGAACCTCAGCCAGGCTCACCAACCACGCACACAGCACGGCAAACACCGGCTCGACCAAGCCTGACGCGGCGCCGATCAAGAACGCCTTGACCCGCGACATGCCCGCGCCTGCCAACACCAGTGCAATCACCAAACCTTCCGGCACATCCTGCAAGGCAATGCCCATGGCCAGGCTGTCGGCGTCCGGCATGCCGCCACCGGCAGAAACGCCCACTGCCATACCTTCCGGAATGTTGTGAGCAATGATGGCGAACACAAACAACCAGATACGCGGCGCAATCACGGGTTTATCCGACGTACCCACCAGCATTTCCGGGCTCGCACCGGAAACCTTGCGGTCTACCAGATACAGCCCGAACGCCCCCAGCATGATGCCGAAGCTGATCAAACCACTGGCGCCCCAAGGCGAGAGCCCCAGGCCTTCGGCAGCCGCAATGCCCGGTACGATCAGCGAGAAAGCCGTCGCCGCCAACATTACCCCGGCACCAAAGCCCAGCAAGGTATCGCTCAGCGCTACCGGCATGCGGCGTATGACCAGCACGGGCACCGCGCCCAGTGCCGTGCCGAGCGCGCAGATAGCGCCGCCCTGCAAGGCGCGCAGGATACGCGGTTCAAGGTTTAGCCAGGCCAGCCCATGGGCCACCAGCAATGCAGTCCCTGCCAACAGCAACAGCGAGCCAAACGCATAACGAAACATTCGCCCGCTGCTGATCGCCAGTGTTTCAGTGCCCATAGTCGGCCTTAGATCTTGTTATAGGTTGAATATCAGGCCAGGGCGGCCTGGTAGCGTGCGGCGACTTCCGGCCAGTTGATCACGCTATAAAAGGCGTTGATGTATTCCGGGCGACGGTTCTGATACAGCAGGTAATAGGCGTGCTCCCACACGTCCAGGCCCAGTATTGGCGTGTTGCCGCTCATCAACGGGCTGTCCTGATTGCCACTGCTTTCCACCACCAGTGTCTTCTGCGGGGTGACACTCAGCCATGCCCAGCCGCTGCCGAAGCGGGTCAAGGCGGCCTTGGTGAAGGCCTCTTTGAAACTGTCGAAGCCGCCCAAATGCTCGTCGATGGCTTTGCCCAGTGCGCCGTCAGGTTTACCGCCGCCCTTTGGAGACATCACCGCCCAGAACAACGAGTGGTTGGCGTGACCACCCCCTTGGTTGATCACGGCAGCACGCAGCTTTTCCGGCAGTTGCTGCACGCTGGACACCAACTTCTCTACCGGCCAACCCGCAAACTCCGTGCCTTCGACCGCTGCATTGAGGTTGTTGATGTAGGTTTGGTGATGCTTGGTGTAGTGAATCTCCATGGTTTGCGCATCAATATGCGGCTCCAGGGCGTCGTAGGCGTAAGGCAGGGCAGGCAAGGTGTAGGTCATATCAATGTGCTCCGTAGTGTGGAGTGATCGGTTGCGCCGCAGTACCGCCCAGCAGGCGATGGGTACGCGGGTACTCGCCGTGATCGCTGATGAAATTCAACAGTTCGACGTAGGTCTTGCTGCTCTGGCGCAACGCCGCCTCGCGCAATTGCGGGTTCAGACGCGGGTCCTGCATGGTCTGCAACAGCCGTTGGTGAATGGCGCACAGGTATTCCGCGCTTTCCTCCGGCTGGTTCAGGCGCAGGTGCAGGTCCGCCAGGTTGTGGTGGGAAATGACGCAAGCCGCCACTGCTTCGTCGGCATCCGCCCAACGCTCGAACAACACTTGCGCCAGGGCCAGGGCTTGCAAATAGGCCTCACGAGCGTCGACCAGCTCGCCCGCCATAAAACAGCGATTGGCCCGTTCGATCGTGCGTTTCCAGTGCTCCATGGTGCGCCTCCAAAGCAGGGTCGGTGATTACACGCCGCCGGCCGTGAGCTTTTCCGGGTCCAGCAGGATCTCCAGTTGGCTACGTGACAAGTCGGTGTGCTCAAGAGCGACATCGATCACCGGGCGGCCTTGCTGATAGGCTTTCTTGGCGATTTCAGCGGCCTTTTGGTAGCCAATGATCGGGTTGAGTGCGGTGACCAGGATCGGGTTACGCGACAGCGCTTCCTTAAGCTTGGCTTCGTTGACCTTGAAGCTGGCGATGGCTTTGTCGGCCAGCAGGAGGCTGGCATTGGCCAGCAATTCGAGGCTGCTGAGCAGGTTCTGGGCGATGATCGGCAGCATCACGTTCAGCTCGAAGTTGCCGGACTGACCCGCCACAGTGATCACCGTGTCATTGCCGATGACCTGGGCGGCAACCATGGCGGTGGCCTCCGGAATCACTGGATTGACCTTGCCCGGCATGATCGAGGAGCCTGGCTGCAAGCCTTCCAATTCGATTTCACCCAAGCCTGCGAGCGGGCCGGAGTTCATCCAGCGCAGGTCGTTGGCGATTTTCATCAGCGATACCGCAGTGGCTTTCAACTGGCCGGAAACGGCAACGGCGGTGTCCTGGGAGCCGATCAGCGCGAACAGGTTCTTGCCGGGGGTGAATTTCACCCCGCTAAGGATGCTCAGTTGCTGACTGAAACGCGCAGCAAATTCGGGGTGCGCATTGATCCCGGTGCCAACCGCCGTGCCACCCTGTGCCAGCGCCTGCAAGCTCGGCAGCAAATCCTGCAAATGGCCGATATTGGCCTTGAGCTGTTGCGCCCAACCATTAAGCACCTGGCTCATGCGCACCGGCATGGCGTCCATCAGGTGCGTTCGGCCGGTCTTGATGAACGGGTGGACCTCTTCGGCCTTTTGCTCGATGACTTGCACCAAGTGCAGCAAGGCCGGCAGCGTTTGCTCATGCAGCACCAAGGCTGCGCTGACGTGGATGGTGGTTGGGATAATGTCGTTGCTGCTTTGGCCACAGTTCACATGATCATTGGGGTTAACCGCTTCACCCAGCAAACGGCTGGCCAAGGTCGCAATCACTTCGTTGGCATTCATGTTCGAGCTGGTGCCGGAGCCGGTCTGGAAAATATCCACCGGGAAGTGCGGCATGAAGTTGCCTTCGAGCAGGCCCTGGGCCGCGTCAACGATGGCCTTGCCCTGCCCTTCGCTGATTTGCTTGAGGTCGACATTGACCTTGGCGGCGGCGGCCTTGGCCAGGATCAGGGCGCGAATGAATTGCGCCGGCATGCGTTGATGACTGATCGGAAAATTGTTCACCGCGCGCTGGGTCTGCGCGCCATACAAAGCCTCGGCAGGCACTTGCAGCTCGCCCATGCTGTCGCGTTCGATACGGGTGTTACTCATCGTTTGATCCTTGCACCAGGTCAGAAACAGAAAGGGAAGGCAGCAATTCGCAGGTCGCCAATTGCCAGGCAAAGGTCTGCCAGCGCTTGAGGCGGCAGGCACAGTGGGAAAGTTTTTCCAGGTCGCGAAGTGGGCGCCAGGCCTGGTCCAGGCACATGGATCGCCAGTGCCAGGGCAAGGCGATGTCGCCCGCGGTGTCGATCAAAAGGCGGAATGACGTTTCGGCGATCGTCCACGGATGGGTCGCGGTGCAGCACGCCAGGTATCGCCCTTCGTTGAGGTAATGTTCGATCAGTCGCGGTTCATTGGGATCAAGGCCGCAGCGAATCTGACGACTCATCCAACGCCAACTTTCCAGGTACGGATCCTCATGCAGGACAGAACTCATGATCCACGCTCATTCGGTAATGATATTTATTATTAAATGATATTGAGAATCAAAACAAGAGCAGCAAATTGCAGCCATTAAAAAAGGCACGCCATCTTGAGGATGGCGTGCCTTTTTGATGAAGCGTCGCGCCGTTAACTGCCGGCGACGGTCATCCGCTCAATCAGCACCGAACCGGTGCGAATGTTGCTGCGCAGCTCCAGGTCATTACCCACTGCGACGATCTGCTTGAACATATCGCGCATGTTGCCGGCAATAGTCACTTCCTGGACGGCGAATTGAATCTCGCCATTTTCTACCCAGAAACCCGCCGCACCGCGTGAATAATCACCGGTCACCATGTTCAGGCCACTGCCCATCAGCTCGGTGACCAGCAGGCCTCGGCCCATACGACGCAACAGCGCTGCCTGGTCTTCATCGCCATGGGTGACGAACAGGTTGTGCACGCCACCGGCGTTCGCCGTGCTTGGCAGGCCCAGCTTGCGACCGGCGTAAGTGCCCAGCACGTAGGACACCAACTCGCCCTTTTCGACAAACGGTTTGGCATAGGTGGCCAGGCCATCACCATCGAATGAGGAACTGCCCATGGCACGCATCAGGTGCGGGCGCTCATCAATCGTCAGCCATTCAGGAAACAGTTTCTGGCCAATCGCGCCTTCAAGGAACGAAGATTTTCGGTACAGGTTGCCGCCGGAAATCGCGCCCAGGAAACTGCCGAACAAACCACCGGCCAGCTCAGCCGAGAACAGCACCGGCACCTCACACGTTGGTACCGGGCGTGCGCCCAGGCGGCTCGCTGCACGTTGCGCCGCGCGCTGACCGATGCTGACTGGATCGGCGAGCAATTCGCCCTGGCGGCTCACGTCGTACCAGTAATCGCGCTGCATCTGGCCATTGGCTTCGGCGATCATCACGCAGCTCAAGCTATGGCGAGTGGAGGCATAACCACCGATAAAACCATGGCTGTTACCGTAGACACGGCAGCCTTGATGAGTGCTCAACGTGGTGCCATCAGCGTTCTTGATGCGGGCATCGGCATCAAACGCCGCTGCTTCGCAGATCAGTGCCTTTTCGATCGCTTGCTCGGGCGTGATGTCCCAGGCGTGAAACAGATCGAAATCCTTCAAGTCCTTGGCCATCAGCGCTTTGTCGGCCAGGCCCGAGCTTTCATCCTCGGAGGTGTGCTTGGCAATCGCCAGCGCCGCCGCCACGGTTTCACGAATTGCTTCCGGCCCACTGGCGGAAGTACTGGCCGAGCCTTTGCGCTGCCCGGCATACAACGTGATACCAAAACCCTGGTCGCGATTGAATTCAACAGTTTCTACTTCACGCTGGCGCACCGACGTCGACAGCCCCTGCTCCAGCGACACGGCTACTTCACAGGCGCTGGCCCCCTGGCGCTTGGCCTCGGCAAGGATCTGCTCGACTTGTTCCTGCAGTGCCGGTAACGCTTGCGGACCGACGCTTTGGGCTGCACTCATGGTTTTCTCCACTCAAATTCTGCTTTCGGTTAAGGCCATCGAGCGACCGGGCCGGACAAGCGGCCCCCGACTGGTTATCATGGCGGCGTTTCTTTGCGGACTGCCACCATGGTTGATTCTTACGACGACTCCCTCGATGGGGAGAAAAGCAAAACCCAGGTCAAACGCGAGCTGCATGCGCTGGTTGACCTCGGCGAGCGCCTTACAACGCTCAAGAAAGACTTGATTGCCAAATTGCCACTGACCGACGAAATGCGCCGGGCGCTTGCGGATGCTCCCAAGCACACCGCGAATATCGCGCGTAAACGGCACATCATGTTTATCGGCAAGCTGATGCGCGATCAGGACACTGATGCCATTCTGGCCTTGCTCGATCAAACCGATGCCTCCACTCGCCAGTACAACGAACGCTTCCATAACCTGGAGCGCTGGCGTGACCGCCTGATCTCGGGCGATGACGCGGTGCTGGAGAAATTCGTGCTGGACTACCCGGACGCGGACCGCCAGCAACTGCGCTCCCTGATCCGTCAGGCCCAGCACGAGCAGGCGCATAACAAGGCGCCGGCCACCAGCCGTAAAATCTTCAAATACATCCGTGAGCTGGACGAGACTCAACGCGGCCTGCGTTGACCCTCTTCCCCGGGTGGCGGTCTTCGCCACCCGAAGCTCCGGCCATTACGACCCCGTGCCACCCACGGTGATCGCATCGATTTTCAAGGTTGGCTGACCGACGCCGACTGGCACCGACTGCCCATCCTTACCGCAGGTGCCCACGCCGCTGTCCAGCGACAGGTCATTACCGACCATCGACACCTTGCTCATGGCTTCCGGCCCATTGCCAATCAACGTCGCCCCTTTGACCGGCGCGGTAATCTTGCCGTCTTCGATCAGGTACGCTTCGCTGGTGGAGAACACAAACTTGCCGCTGGTGATATCGACCTGGCCGCCGCCGAGGTTGGCGCAGTAGATCCCGCGTTTTACCGAGGCGATGATTTCCGCGGGGTCGCTTTCGCCACCGAGCATGTAGGTGTTGGTCATGCGCGGCATCGGCAGGTGCGCGTAAGACTCGCGACGGCCGTTGCCGGTACGCGCCACACCCATGAGGCGGGCGTTGAGCTTGTCCTGCATATAGCCCTTGAGCACGCCGTTTTCAATCAGCGTGGTGCATTCGGTCGGCGTGCCTTCGTCGTCGACACTCAACGAGCCACGCCGGCCGGCCAGGGTGCCGTCATCGACAATGGTGCAGAGTTTGGATGCAACCATTTCGCCCATGCGCCCGCTGTAGGCCGAACTGCCTTTGCGGTTGAAGTCGCCTTCCAGGCCGTGGCCCACGGCTTCGTGCAGCAGCACGCCAGACCAGCCCGAGCCCAACACCACCGGCAAGGTACCGGCCGGCGCCGGAATGGCTTCCAGGTTGACCAGCGCCTGACGCAGCGCTTCACGGGCGTAACCCATGGCGCGGTCTTCAGCGAGGAAATAACGGTAGTCGGTACGCCCGCCACCGCCGTGACCACCGCGCTCGCGGCGGCCGTTCTGCTCAACAATCACACTCACGTTGAAACGCACCAGCGGCCGCACGTCCGCCGCCAGCCCGCCGTCCGTGGACGCCACCAGAATGCGCTCCCACACGCCAGCCATGCTCACCGTTACTTGCTGAATACGCGGGTCGAGCGCACGAGTGGCCGCATCGATACGCTTGAGCAAATCGACCTTTTCCGCGCGGCTGATCACCTCCAGCGGGTTATCCGGCGCGTACAGCTGGGCCACGTCCTGAGTGCTGAAAGCCTGCACAGTGCCGTTCTGGCCGGCGCGGGAAATCGAGCGTGCCGCGCGCGCCGCCAGGCCGAGGGCTTCAAGGGTGATGGCGTTGCTGTAGGCAAAACCAGTCTTTTCACCGGATTGCGCGCGCACGCCTACGCCTTGGTCAAGGTTGAAACTGCCTTCCTTGACGATGCCGTCTTCGAGGGCCCACGACTCGGAAATCTGGCCCTGGAAATACAGGTCGGCCGCGTCGATGCCCGGCCCGGCCAGATCACCGAGCACGGTTTGCAAACTGTCGATGGTCACGCCACCGGGTGCCAGGAGGTGTTCACTGACTGAGGACAACAACTCGCTCATAGGTTTGGCCTTAAATTCATCGTTCTGAAGCAGGCCGCTGCGCGCCCTGCGAGAAAAAGCGCCGATGATTGACCACCGGCATGCGCGCCCGTATCGACGCTTGTTCACTGCTATCGCGTTCGGCCAACAACACCGCTTCGCCTTGATCCTGTTGTGTCAGCACACGCCCCCAAGGGTCGACTATGGCTGCGTGGCCAAAGGTTTCCCGTGGCCCCGGGTGCGCACCGCCTTGAGCGGCGGCCAATAAATAGCACTGGGTTTCGATGGCTCGCGCCCGAATCAGTACATCCCAATGTGCCGCGCCGGTCACCGCCGTAAAGGCCGAAGGCGCGGTAATCAACTCCGCCCCCGCTGCACGCAGCTCGCTGTACAGCTCGGGAAACCGCAAGTCGTAGCACACCGTCAGGCCCAAGCGCCCCACCGGCGTGTCCGCCACCACCACATTGCTCCCGAAAGCATAGTCGTCAGATTCGCGATAACGCCCCCTGGCATCTGCAACATCGACATCAAACAGGTGCAATTTGTCGTACCGGGCGACGATTTCGCCCTGATCATCGATCAATAGCGAGCAAGCGTTGGACTTGGCGTGCGGTTGGTCCTTGGGCGGCAACGGCAAAGTGCCGGCCACTATCCATAAGGTGAGGTCGCGGGCGGTCTGTTTCAACCAGGGCAGGATCGGGCCTTCGCCCAAGGCTTCGGCGCGACCGATATCGGCCACGTCGCGGCGACCCATGGCAGCGAAGTTCTCCGGCAGTACCGCAAGCTTCGCACCGCCCGCTGCCGCCTGCTCCAGCAAGCGCCGGGCCTGAGCCAGGTTGGCCGGCACATCGCTCTGGCTGACCATTTGAATTACCGCAAAGGGCATGGGCCGACACTCCATAATAGGCATGCGGCCATGCTACTCCACAGGCTCTCAGTTTGGCTTTTCAAATGGCTTGTCGAAGGTGATTTTTGGATCCTTCCACGGGCCTTGAACCTTGTATTGCACGCTGGCGAAGCGCGAAACACGGTCACCGATCAGCTTGTCGATCAGGAACAACGCGCCGCCAATGGCGGGCGCGCCGACAATCAGCGCGGCAATCGGCAGGTTGTTGGTCACCGGCAACGTGACCAGCAGCTTGGCGTCGACACGGTCAGCCACCAGGTCCAGGGTGCCATTGAGCTCCAGGTTGGTGGACGGGCCGGTCATGGTGATGGGTTCACGGGTGACGAACACCCCATCACTGGCGGCCAGCAAGCCTTTGACCCGGTCATAACTCAAGCCCTTGCCGAGCAGGTCCGAGAAGTCCAGGCGCAAACGGCGACCGATCGAATTGAAGTTGAGCAAACCAAACACCCGCAAGGCCTGGGCGCCACCTTCCACTTCGACAAACTGGCCTTTACGGAATGACGCATCCAGGCTACCGGAGAAACGCTTGGGGCCAACCCAGGCCGGCGAACCCGGCCAACGGCCATCCACATCCAGGTGGAAGTCTTCGCTGGTCACGGTCGGCGCAAAACCCCAGCCCTTGAGCACGTCGGCAATGTTCTTGCCGTCCAGGCGGCCCTTGTACCAGCTGCTGCTGGCGCCGGGCGCGCCTTCCCAACCGCCGGCACCATTAAGCTGCATGCCCTTGAGGCCGAGGTTGAGGTTGTTGAAGGCCAGGCCTTTGGCAGTCGGGCGGATCTTCAGCGACCAGGCGCCCACCAGGTCGGGGCCCTGGAACAGCTGGTTGATGGCGATATCCAGCGCGGGGATGTCCTTGGGGTCGATATCCGCCAACGGGTCCGGTGCGTTTTCGTCGGCCTGCGCGGTCGGGTCCACCGCCGGCAGCTTCACGTATTGCAGGTTGATCGCAATCGGCGCGCCCTTGGCGTCCGGCAGGTTGACCGTGCCCTTGGCCTGCTGGCTGTCGAGCTGCAAACCCCAGGCGGCAGGCTTGCGGTCCAGCTGAAGGTTTGCCTGATCAAGCTGGGTGCCAAAACCGATCAGTTTGCCCACTTTGAAGTCGGCACCACTGAGCAACTGTTTGGCGCTGCCGCCTGGGTCGTTACCGGCGTAGCGGTTGGCGAGTTTTTTCCATGGGTCAATATCCAGTTCCGACAGCACACCGCGAATACGCAAGCCTTTGGCTGCGGGCAACACAGCATTGCCGGCGCCAAGGAACAACTCCCCGCGCCCATCATTGAATTTGTCCGGCGGCGAGGCAAAGGTAAAGCTCGCCAATTCGCCGTAGTCGAACCAGTAACGACGCTCGGCACCTTGCAACGTCATGCGGAACACACTGTCACGGCCTTGGCTGGCAGGCATGCCGAAGGGCGCCGGAAGGTCTATCGCCACGCCTTTCATACTGGAGCTGACCATCAGTTGGCTGTCGGCGCCGTCCAGTGTGAGTTGCAGCTGGTACGGAATATCACCGGACACTGGCAACGACTGGCTGATTTTTAACCAATCGGTCAGGCGCTTGACCGTGACCTGGCCCTTGGCGGTGACGCGGGTACTGATGTTGCCTGGCTTGCCATCGGCAACAATTTGCGCGGTGATCGGTCGATCGAATGCCTGGGCCGAGATGTTCTGGCCACTCAAGCCCTTGCTGCTGTCGAAGCGGAAATCGCCCTTGAGCTGTGTCAGGTCCAAGGTCGGCTCCGCCAATTGCAGACGGGCTTTGTCGGTCTTGAAGTCCACCACGATCTTCGGCTCGGTGCCTTTGACCAGCGGAATGTCCAGGTCCAGATTGCCTTGCAGGTCGCCGTCGCCCTTCCAGCCGGCAAAGGTTGAACCCGTGCCTATCGGCGCGTCCTGAAGGATCTTCAAACCATCACCCAGGCCGCCCGCAAACCCACCGGTGATCAGCAGGTGGCTGTCTTTACCGGCCGGTGCGTGGGGAATATTAACGTAGACGTCCTTGACCTTGGTGTCGAGCAATTGGCCCTTGCTGGCCAGGATGCGCACGCCGCTCTCCTCGACAAACACTTCGCCATTGACCTTGCTCACATGCGGCCAACCCGGCTGGAAGGCCAGTTCGGCGTCATGCACCTTGAAGAACAAGCTGATGTTGCGCGCAGCGGGCAGCGCGTCATGGTTGAGCGAACCTTGGTACTGGAAGAACCCTTGGTCCACGGCGCCTTTAAGAATTGCGGTGCGCAGCCATTCATCCAGGGACGGGCTCAACACGGCCGGCAAATACTTGGGCGTGAAACGACCATCGCCATCGACCATACCGACCCGCAGGTCCATGTAGTCTTCCTGGGCATGGTCGAAGTGCAGGCGAATCAGGAAGTCGGCAGCCACTTTGCCCTCCTCGCCCAGCACCTTGATGTAAGGGGCAATCAGGGTGAAGCCTTCTTTATCCAGCTTCCATGTCAGGCGCGCGTTGGCCTGGATGTACTGCCAGGGCTTGGCGAAGATCGGGTACAGGTGCAGGGAAAAATCCTTGCTGTCCATACGCAACTCACCCTGGCCCAAATCGCCACTGATACTCCCGGATACGTTCCGTGCGGCTGGCGCACCGAAGTACGCGTCAAAACCGATGCGTTCAAGGTTGGCGGCGAAGCTGAGTTTTTTATCGGTGGCGTCCTGCGGACGGAAATCCACCAACACATTGCGCAACACGCCCGTGGCCTTGAGGTGCTCGATGGTTTTGGCAAAACCTTCCGGCAATGGCGCCAAGGCATTCAACAGCGGGGTAACAGGGGTCAGGTCAAGGCGGTCAGCCTGAAGCTTCCAGGTTTCCTGGTCTTTGTCGGTCGCCACGCTTTGTTGCAGTTGCAGGTGTGATTCCCAGCGGGTATCGCCGATGTTCATCGCCAGTGAATCGAACAACACCTTAAGGCCACTGTCACTGCGTTGCAGGTAGGCGGTCAGGGCGAGGTTTTCGATATGCACAGGTTTGCGGTCGGCGTAACTGCCCTTTACTTGCGGTGAGTTGAGGCGCACCACGGCACTTTGGACGGTGCCTTTGCCCCAATTGAGCCAGAACTCGCCACCGGCTTTGAACTGAGTGAGCTTCCATTGCTGGGTCAGCCTGGCGGGAATCCATTTGGCCCAGTCACTTTGAGGCAGGCTCAGGTAGGCTTCGACTTCGCCCTCTTTCCATGCGCTTGCGCGAATACGGCTACGAAGGCTCAGCGCCAAAGGCTGGCCGTCCGGCAGGGTGACGCGTGCATCCAGGCGTTGGCGGGTGTTGCCGGTATGCAGGCTCAGGCCCACATAGGTCAGGGTCAACGGCGCTTGCTCGAACGGCTGCAATGTCACCTGGCTGTCGAGCAACGACACGCGCTTGACCATCTGCATGCGCGTGAGCAACTGCTGCGGGTCCAACGGCTTGTCATCCTGCACCGGCAAACCTTGCAGCGCCCAGTGGCCGTCCTGGTCTTCCTTGACACTCAACTGCAGGCCGCTGACTTCCAGGTGGGCGATACGCACTTCGCGCGCCATCAGGCTGGCCCAGATATCCGGCACCACTTCAACCTGATCCAGGCGCAAGGCGCTGTTGCCTTCGCCGACCATCACGTCGTGGGCCAGCAATATCGGCGCGAAACCACTCCAGCGCCCTTCGAGGCTGCCGATGTGCAGGGGCATCTCCACCGCAGCCTGCGCCTTGGCTTCAACTTCGGCGCGGTACTCCGCCACCAGTGGGACCAACTCACGACCCAGGCTCACGTACACCGCCGCCAGTACCAGCAGCAAGGCGCACAGGCCCAGGCCCCAACGGGTCAAGGCGGCAAAAAAGCGTGTCAGACGCTCCATGTCAGGCGACCCTCAAGGCAGTTAGCGGACGGCAGATCAACGCCTGCCGGTCTCGAATAAAGAAAGCGATTGGGGATCAGAGCAGCACCACGTCGTATTGTTCCTGGGAATACATGGTTTCGACCTGGAAACGAATGGTGCGCCCGATAAAACCCTCAAGCTCAGCAACGTTACCGGACTCTTCATCCAGCAATCGGTCGACCACTTTCTGGTTGGCAAGCACTCTATAGCCTTCCGCCTGGTAGGCACGTGCCTCCCGTAAGATTTCGCGGAAAATCTCGTAGCAAACCGTTTCCGGGGTCTTCAACTTTCCACGCCCCTGGCAACTGCTGCACGGCTCGCACAGCACTTGCTCAAGGCTTTCGCGGGTGCGCTTGCGGGTCATCTGCACAAGACCAAGCTCGGTGATCCCGATAATGTTGGTCTTGGCGTGGTCACGCTCCAGCTGCTTCTCCAGGGTGCGCAGCACTTGGCGCTGGTGCTCTTCGTCTTCCATGTCGATGAAGTCGATAATGATGATGCCGCCCAGGTTGCGCAGGCGCAGCTGACGGGCAATCGCGGTGGCTGCTTCGAGGTTGGTCTTGAAGATGGTTTCTTCGAGGTTGCGATGCCCCACGAACGCGCCGGTGTTGACGTCGATGGTGGTCATGGCTTCCGCCGGATCGACCACCAGATAGCCGCCGGACTTGAGCGGCACTTTGCGCTCCAGGGCTTTCTGGATTTCATCTTCGACGCCATACAGGTCGAAGATCGGCCGCTCGCCAGGATAATGCTCCAGGCGGTCGGCAATTTCCGGCATCAGCTCGGCCACGAATTGCGTAGTGCGCTGGAAGGTTTCCCGCGAGTCGATGCGAATTTTCTCGATCTTTGGGCTGACCAGGTCACGCAAAGTACGCAACGCTAGACCGAGGTCTTCATAGATGACGCTCGGCGCACCAATGGTTTTGATCTGTGCGCCGATCTGATCCCACAGCCTGCGCAGGTAGCGGATGTCCATGAGGATTTCGTCAGCACCGGCGCCTTCAGCGGCGGTGCGCAGGATAAACCCGCCGGCTTCCTTGATGCCTTCGGCCGCTACGCAGTCGCTGACCACCTTTTTCAGGCGCTCGCGCTCGGCTTCGTCTTCAATCTTGAGGGAAATACCCACATGCGCGGTACGCGGCATGTACACCAGATAGCGCGAGGGGATCGACAGTTGCGTCGTCAGCCGCGCGCCTTTTGAACCGATCGGATCCTTGGTGACTTGCACCACCAGGCTCTGCCCTTCGTGCACCAGGGCGCTGATGCTTTCTACCGCCGGGCCTTCACGCAGGGAAATTTCCGAGGCGTGGATAAACGCGGCACGGTCCAGGCCGATGTCGACGAAAGCCGCCTGCATGCCCGGTAATACGCGCACCACCTTGCCTTTATAGATATTGCCGACAATACCGCGCTTCTGGGTGCGCTCGACGTGCACTTCCTGCAGAACACCGTTTTCTACCACCGCCACGCGCGATTCCATCGGCGTGATATTGATCAGAATCTCTTCACTCATGGCTGGGTCTCGTTCAGGCGTTTTCACAATAGTGACCGATCGCTTAAGGCTTGGCGCGCAAATAAAGGCGTTCAGCGCGCGGTAAGGTTTTGCCAACAGGGTATGCCGAATTGGCCGAGCAGTTGCGCGGTTTCGCACACCGGCAGGCCGACCACAGCGGAATAGCTGCCATTGAGCCCGGCGACAAACACCGAACCCAGCCCCTGGATAGCATAGCCGCCGGCCTTGTCCGCAGGTTCGCCACTGTGCCAGTAGGATGTAGCTTCCTGGACAGAAATAGCGCGAAAACGTACACGACTGCTTACACAACGCGTTTCGCAACGATGGCCGTCGGTGAGGGCAATGGCAGTGAGCACTTCATGTTCACGACCTGAAAGCGCCATCAGCATCGCCAAGGCATCGGCTTGGTCCACGGGCTTGCCAAGGATCTGGCCATCCACGATCACCGCCGTGTCCGCACCCAGCACACAGGCCTGCACACTTTGTTCAAGCGCAGCAAAACCCGCCTCGGCCTTGCCGCGCGCAAGGCGCTCGACGTAGGCAACGGCGGGTTCATTAGTAAGAGGGGTTTCATCAATGGCGGCGCTGACCACGGTGAAAGGCACACCGATCTGGGTCAACAGTTCACGCCGCCTCGGTGAGCCCGAGGCCAGGTAAAGCGAATTCATTGCAGACTCTCCCTGTAGAGTTTGATAACCAGGCAGAGCCTCGCAATCCATTCAATTGATTTTATAGCGACGACGTAACCCACGCAGGCCGAAACTGACCCAAGGCCACAGCAGCGCACTGACCAACGCTGGCAACACCAGCGCCAAGGTCGGTTGGCGGTTGCCGGTCAAGGCACTGAGCCACAGTTGCACCAACTGCGCCAGGCCGAAGATCACCAGGATCACCAGGCACTGTTGCCACATCGGGAACATGCGCAAACGCTGCTGCAACGACAGCACCAGGAAAGTAATCAGCGTGAGGATCAATGCGTTCTGACCCAGCAAAGTGCCATAGAGCACGTCTTCCGCCAAGCCCAGGCACATCGCCGTGACCATCCCGACTTTATGCGGCAGGGTCAGCGACCAGAACGCGAGCAACAACGCGAGCCAGAGCGGTCGCAGGATCTCCATGAATTGCGGCAGCGGCGAGACGCTAAGCAATAAGCCGATGGCGAAGGTCAGCCAGACGATCCAACCATTGCGTGAATGAGTACCGGCCATTATTCCTCCCTCTGCCGCGTGGTTGCCGGGGCAGCGGCCGCTGGTCGAGCGGCTGGTGTGGCGGCAGGCGTCGACGCAGGCGGTTTGGTTGCGGCGGGTTTCGCCGGGCGGGCGTTGTGGGTGGCAGGTTTAACGGGCGTCGCCACCGGTGCTGCCGGAGTTGCCACCGGTGCAGGCGGCCCAACAAATGCGGGCTTGGGCACCGTTGCGGGAACGATCGGCGTTATACCGTTCTGCTTGTCTTCCGCTTCCTGGGCCTGGGCGGCGTCGTTGGCGCGCTCTTCCGGAGTGCGATTGTCGCTGAATACCAGCAACAGATAGCGGCTGCGGTTCAAGGCAGCGGTTGGCACGGCACGCACGATAGCGAAAGGCTGGCCGGAATCGTGGATCACTTCCTTGACCGTCGCCACCGGGTAACCCGCCGGGAAGCGCTGACCCAAACCGGAGCTGACCAGCAGGTCGCCTTCCTTGATATCGGCGGTGTCGGCAACGTGACGCAACTCCAGACGCTCCGGGTTGCCGGTGCCGCTGGCAATCGCGCGCAGGCCGTTACGGTTGACCTGTACCGGAATGCTGTGGGTGGTGTCCGTCAGCAACAATACCCGTGAGGTGTAGGGCATAAGCTCCACCACCTGGCCCATCAGGCCACGGGCATCAAGCACCGGTTGGCCCAGCACGACACCGTCGCGCTCACCCTTGTTGATGATGATGCGGTGGGTAAAGGGATTTGGGTCCATGCCGATCAACTCGGCCACTTCGACCTTCTCGTTGACCAATGCCGAAGAATTGAGCAACTCGCGCAGCCGAACGTTCTGCTCGGTGAGGGCCGCGAGCTTTTGCATGCGCCCCTGCAACAGCAGGTTTTCAGTCTTGAGTTTTTCGTTCTCGGCGACCAGCTCGGTGCGGCTGCCGAATTGGCTGGCCACGCCCTGGTAGAGCCGTTGCGGCAGGTCGGTGATCCAGTAAGTCTGCATCAACACCAGCGACATCTGGCTGCGCACGGGCTTGAGCAGTGCAAAGCGGGCATCGACCACCATCAGCGCGACCGAAAGCACGACCAGCACCAATAAGCGCACGCCCAATGAGGGGCCTTTGGCGAAAAGCGGTTTAATAAGCCGCTCCTCCCAGGCAAATGTTCTCTTTATTCATACGGCATCAAACCGGCCTGGATGCAGATTGAAGAAGATAAACGCCAACAGGCAGCACTGCAAAGTGCTGCCTGCGGGCGAAGCATGGTGCAACCAACGATCTTATTCGCTGGAGAGCAGGTCCATGGTGTGTTTATCCATCATTTCCAGTGCACGACCACCGCCACGGGCAACGCAGGTCAGCGGGTCTTCGGCGACGATCACCGGCAGGCCGGTTTCCTGGGCCAGCAGCTTGTCGAGGTCGCGCAGCAAGGCGCCACCACCGGTCAGCACCAGGCCACGCTCGGCGATATCGGAAGCCAGTTCCGGCGGCGATTGCTCCAGGGCGCTTTTCACAGCCTGAACGATGGTGGCCAGGGACTCTTGCAGAGCTTCCAGCACTTCATTGGAGTTCAGGGTGAAGGCACGTGGAACGCCTTCGGCCAGGTTGCGACCACGAACGTCGACTTCGCGAACTTCGCCGCCCGGGTAAGCGGTGCCGATTTCCTGCTTGATGCGCTCAGCGGTAGATTCGCCGATCAGGCTGCCGTAGTTACGACGTACATACGTGATGATCGCTTCGTCGAAACGGTCGCCGCCTACACGCACGGATTCGGCATACACCACACCGTTCAGGGAAATCAGGGCGATCTCGGTAGTACCACCACCGATATCCACCACCATCGAACCGCGCGCTTCCTCAACCGGCAGGCCGGCGCCGATTGCGGCAGCCATAGGCTCTTCGATCAGGAACACTTCACGGGCACCGGCACCAAGGGCCGATTCACGGATGGCACGACGCTCCACCTGGGTGGACTTGCACGGAACGCAGATCAGCACACGTGGGCTGGGCTGCAGAAAACTGTTTTCGTGAACTTTGTTGATGAAGTACTGCAGCATCTTTTCGCAGACGCTGAAGTCGGCGATCACGCCGTCTTTCATCGGACGAATGGCAGCAATATTGCCTGGTGTACGGCCGAGCATGCGCTTGGCCTCGGTGCCAACGGCAACGACACTTTTCTGATTACCATGGGTCCGAATGGCCACAACTGATGGCTCATTCAGAACGATACCGCGCTCGCGCACGTAAATAAGGGTGTTGGCAGTGCCCAGGTCAATGGAAAGATCGCTGGAAAACATGCCACGCAGTTTCTTGAACATGGGGAAAGGACCCTAGGCAACGCGTGGGTAAAAAAGTGCGGCAAACTCTAACAACGACAGGGATTTTGGGCAAGGCGCCAATGTGCTAAATTGGCCGACTTTCTGTGCACCAACCCCCACAATCGCGGCCTTATGACCGTAGAAATGCGGTAGTGTTCCGACAATCTAACACACGGATGCCCTCCGTTCTGTTTTCCACTGGAGAAACCCATGGCGCTTGAACGCTCCGACGTGGAAAAAATCGCGCATCTGGCCTCGCTTGGCCTTAATGACGCCGATCTTCCACAGACCACCGCAGCCCTGAACAGCATTCTCGGGCTGGTCGACCAAATGCAGGCCGTAAATACCGACGGCATCGAGCCCCTGGCTCACCCGCTGGAAGCCAGCCAGCGCCTGCGTGCAGACGTTGTGACCGAGCGAAATAATCGCGAGGCCTACCAGTCCATCGCGCCAGCGGTCGAAAACGGCCTGTACCTGGTTCCGAAAGTCATCGACTAAAGGGAAAGAGCCTTTCATGCATCACATGACTCTGGCCGAGATCGCCCGCGGTCTCGCCGACAAAAAGTTTTCTTCCGAAGAGCTGACCCAGACCCTGCTGGCGCGAATTGCCGCGCTGGACCCCAAGGTCAACAGCTTTATCAGCCTCACCGAGGAACTGGCCCTGAGCCAGGCCAAGGCCGCCGACGCACGTCGCGCCAACGGTGAAAACGGCGCACTGCTGGGCGCACCCATCGCCCACAAAGACCTGTTCTGCACCCAGGGCATTCGCACCAGCTGCGGCTCGAAGATGCTCGACAACTTCAAGGCACCCTACGATGCCACCGTAGTGTCCAAGCTGGCGGCCGCCGGGGCCGTGACCCTGGGCAAGACCAACATGGACGAATTCGCCATGGGTTCGGCCAACGAGTCGAGCTACTACGGTGCGGTAAAAAACCCGTGGAACCTGGAGCACGTGCCCGGCGGTTCCTCCGGCGGCTCGGCTGCTGCTGTTGCCGCGCGTTTCCTGCCGGCGGCCACGGCCACCGACACCGGCGGCTCGATCCGCCAGCCCGCCGCTTTCACCAACCTCACTGGTTTGAAGCCGACCTACGGTCGCGTTTCCCGTTGGGGCATGATTGCCTATGCCTCCAGCCTCGATCAGGGCGGCCCGCTGGCACGCACGGCTGAAGACTGCGCAATATTGTTACAAGGTATGGCCGGGTTCGATAAACAGGACTCCACCAGCATCGATGAGCCGGTGCCGGACTACAGCGCCAGCCTTAATACCTCGCTTAAAGGCCTGCGTATCGGCGTGCCGAAAGAGTATTTCAGCGCCGGTCTCGACCCGCGTATCGCCGAACTGGTGCACAACAGCATTAAAGAGCTGGAAAAGCTCGGTGCCGTGATCAAGGAAATCAGCCTGCCGAACAACCAGCACGCGATTCCTGCGTACTACGTGATCGCGCCGGCAGAAGCCTCCTCGAACCTGTCGCGTTTCGACGGCGTGCGCTTCGGCTACCGCTGCGAAAACCCGAAAGACCTTACCGACCTGTACAAACGCTCCCGTGGCGAAGGCTTCGGCGCCGAAGTACAACGCCGGATCATGGTCGGTGCCTACGCACTTTCCGCCGGTTACTACGACGCGTACTACCTCAAGGCGCAAAAGATCCGTCGCCTGATCAAGAACGACTTCATGGCCGCCTTTGAAGAAGTCGACGTGATCCTCGGCCCGACCACGCCGAACCCGGCCTGGAAGATCGGCGCCAAGACCGGCGACCCGATCGCCGAGTACCTGGAAGACCTCTACACCATCACCGCCAACCTCGCGGGCTTGCCGGGCTTGTCCATGCCCGCAGGTTTCGTCGATGGCCTGCCGGTCGGCGTGCAATTGCTCGCCCCGTATTTCCAGGAAGGCCGCCTGCTCAATGTGGCGCACCAGTACCAGTTGAACACCGACTGGCACACTCGCACCCCTACCGGCTTCTGAGGAGAACACTATGCAATGGGAAGTTGTGATCGGGCTGGAGATTCATACCCAGCTCGCCACCCAATCGAAGATTTTCTCCGGTAGCGCCACCACGTTCGGCGCAGAACCCAACACCCAGGCCAGCCTGGTAGACCTGGGCATGCCCGGCGTACTGCCAGTGCTGAACGAGGAAGCGGTGCGCATGGCGGTGATGTTCGGCCTGGCGATTGACGCCGAGATCGGCCAGCACAACGTGTTCGCGCGCAAGAACTACTTCTACCCGGACCTGCCCAAGGGCTACCAGATCAGCCAGATGGAATTGCCGATCGTCGGCAAGGGCTACCTGGATATCCCGCTGGAAGACGGCACCATCAAGCGTGTCGGCGTGACCCGTGCGCACCTGGAAGAAGATGCCGGCAAGAGCCTGCATGAAGAATTCAACGGCGCTACCGGTATCGACTTGAACCGCGCCGGTACGCCGCTGCTGGAGATCGTTTCCGAGCCGGACATGCGCAGCGCCAAGGAAGCCGTGGCCTACGTCAAGACCATCCACGCGCTGGTGCGCTACTTGGGCATCTGCGACGGCAACATGGCCGAAGGTTCGCTGCGTTGCGACTGCAACGTGTCGGTGCGGCCAAAAGGCCAGGCCGAGTACGGCACACGCTGCGAGATCAAGAACGTCAACTCGTTCCGCTTCATCGAGAAGGCGATCAACACCGAAGTGCGTCGCCAGATCGAGCTGATCGAAGACGGCGGCAAGGTGATCCAGCAAACGCGCCTGTACGACCCGAACAAAGACGAAACCCGCGCCATGCGCAGCAAAGAGGAAGCCAACGACTACCGTTACTTCCCCGACCCGGACCTGTTGCCGGTGATCATTGAGGACTCGTTCCTTAATGACGTGCGTGCCACCCTGCCGGAACTGCCGCCGCAAAAACGCGAGCGTTTCCAGGAACAGTTCGGCCTGTCGGTCTACGATGCCAGCGTATTGGCCTCCAGCCGTGAGCAAGCCAACTACTTCGAAAAAGTCGTGAGCATTGCCGGTGACGCCAAGCTGGCGGCCAACTGGGTGATGGTTGAGCTGGGCAGCCTGTTGAACAAACAGGGCCTGGAGATCGACGAAGCCCCGGTGACCGCCGAGCAGTTGGGCGGCATGCTGCTGCGCATCAAAGACAACACTATCTCCGGCAAAATCGCCAAGACCGTGTTTGAAGCGATGGCCGCAGGCGAAGGCAGCGCCGACGACATCATCGAGAAGCGTGGCCTCAAGCAAGTCACCGACAGCGGCGCTATTTCGGCCGTGCTCGATGAGATGCTCGCCGCCAATGCCGAGCAAGTTGAACAATACCGTGCGGCAGACGAAGCCAAACGCGGCAAGATGTTCGGCTTCTTTGTCGGCCAGGCGATGAAAGCCTCCAAAGGCAAAGCCAACCCGCAACAGGTGAACGAACTGCTCAAAAGCAAGCTCGAAGGCTGACACTTGATCGTTCCCACGCTCCGCGTGGGAACGCCTCACTGGACGCTCCGCGTCCGCTTTTGTGACGCGGAGCGTCACGGGCTGCATTCCCACGCAGAGCGTGGGAACGATCAATTGGGGGTTTGTTGAACATGAAGCGTCTACTCGGCCTCCTGGCCCTGTTCTCTCTGTTGGCCGGTTGCGCCAGCGGCCTCATCGACCCCAACGGCTACGACGAAACCGGCACCGCCTCCTATTACGGCGCCAAGCACCATGGCAATAGAACCGCCAGCGGTGAACCCTTCAACCAGAATGCCCTGACCGCCGCCCATCGGCGCCTGCCCTTCGGCACGCGGGTCAAGGTGACCAATCTCGACAACAACAGATCCGTCGTGCTGCGCATCAATGATCGCGGCCCGCACACCCGTGGCCGTCTGATCGATGTTTCCCGCAAAGCGGCTGAGCAACTCGGTATGCTGGGCAGCGGCACCGCACGGGTTCGCGTGCAAGCGCTGAGCAACTGACAGGAGCCTTGGCCATTTCCGTACTCACCGCCCTCTCGCCCTTCAGCCTGCTCGAATTGGTCAGCGGCCTGCTGCTGCTGATTCTCGGCGCCGAAATCCTGGTGCGCGCCGCCGTGCGCCTGGCGGCCAGCCTCAAGGTGCGGCCGCTGATCATCGGCTTGAGCATCGTTGCCTTCGGCAGCAGCGCGCCGCAAATGACCGTCAGCCTGCAAGCCACACTGGCCGGCAATACCGATATCGCCGTGGGCAGCGTGATCGGCAGCAGCATATTCAACATCCTCGTCACCCTGGGCCTGTCTGCGCTGATCATCCCGCTGCGGGTGTCGCGACAACTGGTGCGCCTGGACATCCCGGTGATGATTTGCGCCGCGCTGCTGGTGTTTACCCTGTCGGCCAATGAAACGTTGACGCCCGTTGACGGGCTGGTACTGCTCGCAGCGCTGGTGGCCTACCTGGGTGTGCTGCATTACCAGACCCGCCATTCCCGGCGCCCGCGCACGCTGGACACCGTGGCCAGAGCGCCGTGGTTGAGCAGCGTGTTGCTGATGCTCGGCGGGCTGCTGATTCTGGTGCTGGCCGGGCATTTGCTGCTGGGCGCGGCGGTGGACGTGGCGAGCGACCTGGGCCTGTCGGAGCGCATCGTCGGCCTGACCTTGATCGGCGTCGGCACTTCGTTGCCGTGCCTGGCCACTTCGCTGATTGCCGCCGTGCGCGGCGAGCGCGAGATTGCCGTGGGCAATGTGATCGGCAGCAGCCTGTTCAACCTGCTCGGTGTGCTGGGGTTTACCGCGTTGGTAGCGCCGTCACCGCTGTCGGTATCGCCCAACGCCCTCGATTTCGACTTGCCGGTAATGCTCGGCGTGGTGGCGCTGTGCCTGCCGGTGTTCTACACCGGTTACCGAGTCACCCGCGCCGAAGGCCTGGTCTTTCTGGGCCTGTACCTGGTGTACGCATTGCATGTGGTCTCGTTCACGTTCGGCATGCCCTTGGCTACCCGTCTTGAAAAACTGATGCTGTATTACGTCCTGCCGGCGCTGGTGGCGTTTCTGGTACTCAGCACGCTGCGAGCCTGGCGCCGCCAACACAAGAGGGAAGCGCAATGACCGATCAGAGAAAGCCCGGGGTTGAGATGCGTCGCCAGGTGATGGGCGACGTGTTCGTCGATCGCGCCCTGGGCAACGCCACCGAGTTCACCCAGCCACTGCAGGATTTTGTCAACGAACATGCCTGGGGCAGCGTGTGGAATCGCGAGGGTTTGCCCTTAAAGACCCGCAGCCTGATCACCCTGGCAGCCCTGACCGCACTCAAGTGCCCACAGGAACTCAAGGGCCACGTGCGCGGCGCACTGAACAATGGCTGCACGGTGGAAGATATTCGCGAAGCGCTGCTGCATTGCGCGGTGTACGCGGGTGTGCCGGCGGCGATTGATGCGTTTCGGGCGGCGCAGGAAGTGATTGAGGCGTATCAGGCAGACCAGTAGTGACTGTTAGATCGCAATCGCAGGCAAGCCAGCTCCCACATTTGAACTGTGAATACATTCAAAATGTGGGAGCTGGCTTGCCTGCGATTGGCCCTCAAGCACACCACAAACCCTAGATCCACCCACCCGCCTGCAACACAAAAATCCCGATATTGGTGGTCACCGCCGCCATCAACGTGGTGATCACAATAATCGCCGCCGCCAACTCATGGTTGCCCTCAGCCGCCCTGGCCATGACAAAACTCGCCGCCGCCGTCGGCGCGCCGAAATACAGAAACAAAATCCCCAATTCCGGCCCACGAAAGCCCAGCAGCCACGCGCCCAACGTCGCGAATAGCGGCAGGCCGATCATCTTCACCAGGCTGGCACTCAAGGCCATGCTCCCGCTTTTGCGCAAGGCCGCCAACGACAAGGTGCCGCCGATGCAGATCAGCGCCAGCGGCAAGGTCATGTCCGCCAGATACTGCCCGGACGACTCCAGCCACCCCGGCAAGCCGATCTTGAAGATCGCGAACGGCGCGGCGACGATCACACTGATGATCAGCGGGTTGGCTATCACGCTTTTGAAAATGCTCCACGGGTCGGACTTGATCACCGGGCTGTACACCGCCAGCACAATGGTCGACAGCGTGTTGTAGAACAGGATCACCAGCGCCGCGAGAATCGCGCCAAGGGAGATGCCGTAGTCGCCGTACATGCTGGCCGCCAGCGCCAGGCCGATCACGCCGTTATTGCCGCGAAACGCGCCCTGGGCATAAATGCCACGGTCTTCACGCGGGCAGCGAAAGATCGCCCAGCCCCAGGCCAGGGCAAAGCTCAGCAGCGTGGCAACGGCAAAGTAGATCAACAAACCGGGTTTGAGCGCCGAATGCAGGTCGGCGTGGAGGATGCCGAGAAACAGCAGCGCCGGCATGGTGACGTTGAACACCAGCGACGATGCAACGTGGATGAAGTTGTCGTTGATCCAGTTGATGCGCTTGAGCAGCACCCCCAAAAACAGCATGGCAAACACCGGCGCGGTGATGGTCAGGGTGGTGAGGAAGATAGCCAGCATGCCGGGGAGAACCTTGGTGGGTGTCGTCAGGTGGCTAATGATAAGCCATGCAGCCCGGTTCGTCTGGGCAACCCCGAGCAAATGTGGGAGCTGGCTTGCCTGCTCCCACAGGTTTCGACTCGGTCTCAGGTAATGGGTGCAGGGTTGAACAGGGTGATGTCGTTATGCAGCTTATGCCGCTCCGCCCACGTCTGTTTCTTGCCGCTGGCCACATCCAGGTAGAAGTGGAACAGCTCCCAGCCCAGCTCCTCGATGGTCGCACGCCCGGTGGCGATACGCCCGGCGTCGATATCGATCAAGTCCGGCCAGCGCTGCGCCAGTTCCGTGCGCGTTGAGACCTTCACCACCGGTGCCATCGCCAGCCCGTAAGGCGTGCCACGCCCGGTGGTGAACACATGCAGGTTCATCCCGGCCGCCAGTTGCAGGGTGCCACAGACAAAGTCGCTGGCCGGCGTGGCGCAAAAGATCAGGCCCTTGCCCTTGAACCGCTCACCCGGGCCAAGCACGCCATTGATCGCGCTGCTGCCGGATTTGACAATGGAGCCCAGGGACTTCTCGACAATGTTCGACAACCCGCCCTTCTTGTTGCCCGGCGTGGTGTTGGCGCTGCGATCCGCCTCACCCTTGGCCAGATAACGGTCGTACCAGTCCATTTCCCTGACAAGTTCCTGGGCAACTTCCTTGCTCTCGGCGCGCGACGTCAGCAGGTAGATGGCGTCGCGCACTTCGGTGACTTCGGAAAACATCACCGTCGCCCCGGCTCGCAACAGCAAATCCGAGGCATAGCCCAGCGCCGGGTTGGCGGTGATGCCGGAAAACGCATCACTACCGCCGCATTGCATGCCCAGGATCAGTTCGGACGCCGGCACGGTTTCCCGGCGACGCTGGTCGAGCTTCTTCAAGCGGGTTTCGGCCAGTGCCATGATCTGCTCGATCATTTCGGTAAACCCGTGGCTGGAGTCCTGCAAGCGGTACAGCCAAGGCTCACTGAGGTCGACGGAACTGTCGTTGTCGTGCATCACCTGCCCGGCCTGCAGCTTTTCGCAGCCCAGGCTGATCACCAGCGCTTCGCCGCCCAGGTTCGGGTTGCGCGCCAGGTTGCGCACGGTGCGGATCGGGATGTAGGCATCGGTCGCGGTGATGGCCACGCCACAGCCGTAGCTGTGGGTCAGCGCCACCACGTCGTCAACGTGCGGGTACTTGGGCAGCAACTCGTCCTTGATGCGCTTGACCGCATGGTCCAGCACACCAGTGACGCATTGCACCGTGGTGGTGATGCCGAGAATATTGCGCGTGCCCACGGTGCCGTCGGCGTTGCGGTAGCCCTCAAACGTGAAGCCTTCCAACGGCGCCTGCGTTGCTGGCACCTCGGTCGACAGCGGCAAGCTGTCCAGCGGCGGCGCAGTCGGCATGCGCAATTGGTCTTCCTGCACCCAACTGCCACGCGGAATCGGCGCCAGCGCATAGCCGATGGTCTGGCCGTAGCGAATAATCTCACCGCCTTCGGGGATATCTTCCAGGGTCACCTTGTGGCTCTGTGGAATGAAATCCACGGTGACCAGGCCGTCCGGAAACTCGGTGCCGGCCGGCACGCCCTGGTCGTTCACCACGATCACCACATTGTCGCGCGCGTGCAAACGAATCGAGCGCGGCGAGTCGGCATGTTCAATCAACTGCATTACATCGCCCCTCAGGAGTGCGCTTGGGTAAGGTTAGTCAGTTCCGGCCCTTTGCTTGGCGGCTCTTTGAGCACCACGCGCTTGATCGGGCCGACGATCACCAAGTAGCTGAACACCGCCAACAGCGCGTTGGCGCCGACGAACACCAACGCCCACTTGAACGAGCCGGTGGTGGCGATGATGTAACCAATCACGATCGGCGTGCTGATGGACGCCAGGTTGCCAAACATATTGAACAAGCCGCCACTGAGCCCGGCGATTTGTTTCGGCGAGGTGTCGGACACCACCGCCCAACCCAGTGCGCCAACGCCTTTGCCGAAGAAGGCCAAAGCCATGAAGCCCACCACCATCCATTCAACGTCAACGTAGTTACACGCGATGATGCTGCTGGAGACCAACAAGCCGGCAATGATCGGCGCCTTGCGCGCGAACGTCAGCGAATGGCCTTTGCGCAGCAGGTAGTCGGAAATCACGCCGCCGAGTACGCCACCGATAAAGCCGCAGATGGCTGGCAACGAGGCAATGAACCCCGCCTTGAGAATGGTCATGCCACGCTCCTGCACCAGATACACCGGGAACCAGGTCAGGAAGAAATAGGTGATGCCATTGATGCAGTACTGGCCCAGGTACACGCCGAGCATCATGCGGTTGGTGAGCAGTTGGCGGATGTAATCCCACTTCGGCCCGTCGGTTTTCTGGCCTTTGGTTTTGTCCTGGTCCATGTCGACCATCGCACCGTTGGCCGCGATGTGGTTGAACTCGGCTTCGTTGATCATCGGATGCTGGCGCGGGCTGTGGATAAGTTTCAGCCAGATCAGCGAGAACAGGATGCCGATGCCGCCCATCACGATAAACACGTGCTGCCAGCCGAAGCTGTAGACGATCCAGCCCATCAGCGGTGCAAACAGTACCGTAGCGAAGTACTGCGCCGAGTTGAAAATCGCCGAAGCAGTGCCGCGTTCGGCCGTAGGAAACCACGCCGCCACAATACGGGCGTTTCCGGGAAACGAAGGCGCCTCAGCCAGGCCCACCAAAAAGCGCAGCATAAACAGCGCAACAATCGCGGTGGAAACCCCGAACTCACCCACATAGCCTTGCAGCACGGTGAACAGCGACCAGGTGAAGATGCTCAGCGCGTAGATTTTTTTTGAACCGAACCGGTCCAGCAGCCAGCCACCGGGGATTTGCCCGGCCACGTAGGCCCAACCGAATGCAGAGAAGATATAACCGAGGGTGACCGCGTCGATGCCGAGGTCTTTTTGCAGGCTGGAGCCGGCGATGGCGATAGTGGCTCGGTCGGCGTAGTTGATCGTGGTCACCAGGAACAGCATGAGCAGGATCAAATAGCGGACGTGAGTCGGCTTGGTCGCTTGCATGAAGATGTACTCCCACTAATTATTTTTTTTGCGGGTAATGGTCTTGTTGTATGCGGGACCGGCTTTGTGTGGGAGCTGGCTTGCCTGCGATACAGGCACCGCGGTGTGTCAGGTACACCGCAGTGATGCTATCGCAGGCAAGCCAGCTCCCACACAAGCAGGGCTCGCAGGTATTACGAACCGATGTAGCTGGTTTTCACCACTGTGTAGAACTCTTGCGCATAGCGACCTTGCTCACGCGAACCATAGGATGAACCCTTACGCCCACCGAACGGCACGTGGTAGTCCACACCGGCGGTCGGCAGGTTGACCATCACCATCCCGGCCTGGGAGTGGCGCTTGAAGTGGTTGGCGTACTTGAGCGAGGTGGTGGCGATGCCCGCCGACAGGCCGAACTCGGTGTCATTGGCCATGGCCAGCGCCGCCTCGTAATCCGCAACACGCACCACATTGGCCACCGGGCCGAAGATCTCCTCACGGCTGATACGCATGGCGGCTTCGCTGTCGGCAAACAGCGTCGGCGCCAGGTAGTAACCTTCGGTGTCACAGGTCACCAGGCCGCCACCGCTGACCAGCCGCGCGCCTTCGCTTTGGCCGATGTCGATGTACTTCATGTCCTGGTCCAACTGGGCCTGGGAGACCACCGGGCCAATGTCTGTGCCGCTTTTGAGCGCGTGGCCGACTTTGATCGACTTCATGCGCTCGGCCATGGCCGCGACGAACTGGTCGTGGATACCGGCGGTGACGATCAAGCGGCTGGAGGCCGTGCAACGCTGGCCGGTGGAGTAGAACGCGCTCTGTACCGACAGCTCGACGGCCTGTTTAAGGTCGGCGTCATCGAGGATGATCTGCGGGTTTTTACCGCCCATCTCCAACTGTACTTTGGCCTGGCGCGACACGCAGCTGACCGCGATCTGACGCCCGACGCCAACCGAACCGGTAAAACTGATGCCGTCGACTTTCGGGCTGTTGACCAACACATCGCCGACCACACGGCCGCTGCCCATCACCAGGTTGAACACACCGGCCGGGAAACCGGCGCGGGAGATGATTTCGGCCAAGGCCCAGGCGCAACCCGGCACCAGTTCAGCCGGTTTGATCACTACGCAGTTGCCGTAGGCCAGGGCCGGAGCGATTTTCCACGCAGGGATGGCAATCGGGAAGTTCCACGGCGTGATCAGGCCGACCACACCGAGGGCTTCGCGAGTGACTTCCACATTCACGCCTGGGCGCACCGATGGCACGTAATCGCCAGACAAGCGCAGGCATTCGCCCGCGAAGAATTTGAAGATGTTACCGGCGCGGGTCACTTCGCCGATGGCTTCGGGCAGGGTCTTGCCCTCTTCCCGAGCCAGCAAGGTGCCAAGTTCTTCGCGGCGGGCGAGAATTTCGCTGCCGACTTTATCCAGTGCATCGTGGCGTGCCTGGATGCCGGACGTCGACCAGGCCGGGAACGCGGCGCGGGCGGCATCGATGGCGGCGTTGACTTGGGCTACATCGGCCTTGGCGTATTCGCCAATGACATCGGACAACTCCGACGGATTGATGTTATTGCAGTAGTCGGCACCGGCCACCCACTCGCCATTGATGTAGTTTTCAAAACGTTTGGCTTGGGACACAAATCTTCTCCTGACGCAAAAGGCCGCTGATTACTCAGCGGCCTTGTTGATAAGTTACTGCGGACCTTGCTTGTCGATCAGCGCGGCCAGGGCTTCGTATTCTTCCGGCAGCAGGTCGGTCAGCGGCGTGCGCACCGGGCCTGCGTCGTAACCAGCAATTTTGGCGCCCGCCTTGACGATGCTCACCGCGTAACCGGCTCTACGGTTGCGGATATCGAGGTAAGGCAGGAAGAAGTTGTCGATGATTTTGGCAACAGTGGCGTGATCGTCCTGGGCAATCGCGTGGTAGAAGTCCATCGCGGTTTTCGGGATGAAGTTGAACACCGCCGAGGAGTACACCGGCACGCCCAGGGCCTTGTAGGCAGCGGCGTAAACCTCGGCAGTCGGCAGGCCGCCGAGGTAGCTGAAACGGTCGCCGAGACGGCGGCGAATCGACACCATCAGCTCAATATCACCCAGGCCATCTTTATAGCCGATCAGGTTCGGGCAGCGCTCGGCCAGGCGTTCGAGCAAGGGTGCAGTCAGGCGGCAAACATTGCGGTTGTAGACCACTACGCCGATTTTGACCGACTTGCACACGGCCTCAACGTGGGCGGCGACGCCGTCCTGGCTGGCTTCGGTCAGGTAGTGCGGCAACAGCAGCAAGCCTTTGGCGCCAAGACGCTCGGCTTCCTGCGCATATTCGATGGCCTGACGGGTCGAACCGCCGACACCGGCCAGGATCGGCACGCTGGTGGCGCAGGTATCAACGGCGGTCTTCACCACTTGGGAATATTCGCTGGCGGCCAGGGAGAAAAACTCACCGGTGCCGCCGGCGGCGAACAAGGCGGTGGCGCCATAAGGGGCCAGCCATTCCAGACGCTTGATGTAGCCCGCCTGGTGGAAGTCACCCTGGGCATTGAAATCGGTTACCGGAAAAGACAGCAGACCGTGGGAGAGGATGGACTTCAGTTCTTGTGGATTCATTATTCGAACACCCTGGATGAAGACTTTCTGTCGAAAGGTTGTTGTTGGTTTTGATGATGTCGTACGTCATCGTACAACTATAAAATGATTCGTCAACTGCAATTCATCGGGCTTCATCCGCAGGCACGTGTTTAAACGCAGCTTCTTGACGTAGGAAATTATTCCTCTATGCTCTGAATGACTGTATGCATATACAGTTATTACGGAAGATTCCTACGACATAGCAAGGAGCTAACATGTCAGGTCTTGAACTCGCAGCACCCGAAAAAACACCGCCCACCCTACGTTTTGAAGGCGGTGAACACACTGCCATCGGCGATGACACGCTGCTGCGTTTCGTCAAGGACGCCCCGGCGATTCCTGCGCGGCAAGTCGAACTGCACCTGCCCAACGGCCTGGCGCTGACCTACGGCCAAGTGATTGCCCTGGGCGGTGACTTCTATGGCATTCCCGGCCAGGCCATCAGCGATGGCGCCTCCCCGGCCGACCGTGTGCAACGTTTTACCGCCGCGTTCAACTCACTGGCGGTGCTACCGGCCTCGCGTGAAGAAGCCGGGAAAATCCTCGCAGTCATGCAAAAGGAGATCAACGCGGTCAACCAGGCCATCCGCGACGGCAAACAACCCCATGAAGCCTATGACGCGCTGGGTGATACGTTGTCCGAAGAATGGAACCGCATTACCGGCGGCGGCAGTGCGGTTTCGGCGCTGATTCCACTGGGGCGTTACTTGAAGCTGGCAGCAGACAACGCCGACCACTTTGGCGAATGGGCGCTGTCGGCGTACCTGGCCGGCCATACGGCGGCACTGCAACAGGCGGTCATCGCGCACCAGACTGGCACCGACCAGGCGCTGGAACTGGCGTATGCAATGAACAGCTTTGCCGATCACTTTTTGACCGATCTGTTTTCTGCCGGCCACCTGCGCGTGCCGCGCAAGCAATTGGCGGCGGTGGTCACGCCAGGAGAGTTGGGCTCACTGATCAGCCGCTTCATGCACGACGAAGACAGCAAGTTCGGGCTCAAGGTACGCAATGCCAAGGGTGATCAATGGCACGCCTATGGGGACAAGCGCTACTTCGATGCGATCGACGCGGACAATCGGGCCATGGTTAAACGTGCAGTGCAGGCCTCGGCCGATGAGATCTTCGAGACCTTTATCAGCGGTGTCGCGCCCTCCCCGGCCAGCTTCAAGGCACCGCTGTATGTGCCGGACCTGAATGCTGCGCAGAACCCGGCGAACAACTTTTCGCCGCTGTTCAAGATGGAGGGTGACAAGGTGCTGCGCCGCAAGGACGTGAATGACCTGAACGACAAGCACTGGACCAATGATTGGTGGGGCTGGAGCACTTACCTGCTGCTCAAGGACTACAAGCCCAACCAGCCGGCCTGACACTGATCGTACCAACCGACCTGCCACTGATCATTCCCACGCTCTGCGTGGGAATACATCCTGTGACGCTCTGCGTCACCTTGCACGGGGCTTGAGATACTCGCGCACATCGGGACGCGGAGCGTCCAGGGCGGCATTCCCACGCAGAGCGTGGGAACGATCAACTCCAGGCCAAGGAGATCAAAATGTGGGAGCTGGCTTGCCTGCTCCCACACTAGAACGTGTTTGGCGGTTAACCGCGCTGTGCTTGCGCCTCTTCATGGGCATGGCGCAGCCGCTCACGGCTGTTGGTCAAATGCAGGCGCATGGCCGCGCGGGCCGCGTCCGAATTCAGGCGGGTACGCGGAATGATTGTTCCCACGCTCTGCGTGGGAATACATCCTGTGACGCTCTGCGTCACCTTGCACGGGGCTTGAGATACTCGCGCACATCGGGACGCGGAGCGTCCAGGGCGGCATTCCTACGCAGAGCGTGGGAACGATCAACTCCAGGCCAAGGAGATCAAAATGTGGGAGCTGGCTTGCCTGCGATAGCGGTGCGTGCACACAGTATCAGTTGCCTGACACTCAGCCATCGCAGGCAAGCCAGCTCCCACACTAGAGCGTGTTTGGCGGTTAACCGCGCTGCGCCTCTGCCTCTTCATGGGCATGGCGCAGCCGCTCACGGCTGTTGGTCAAATGCAGGCGCATGGCCGCGCGGGCCGCATCCGAATCCTGGCGCGCAATCGCCTCATAAATCTCTTCGTGTTCACGGCTCAGGCGGCCCATGTAATGCTGCTGGTCATCATGGGCCAGGCGCGCCGAATTCAGCCGGGTACGCGGAATGATGCTGGTGCCCAGGTGGGTCATGATGTCGGTGAAGTAGCGGTTGCCGGTGGACAGCGCAATTTCCAGGTGGAACGCAAAGTCTGACGCCACCGCATCCCCTGCGTGGGCCGCGCTTTCATTCAACGCATCAAGGGCTGCGCGCATGGCTGCCAGCTGTTCGTCACTGCGGCGCAACGCGGCAAGGCCAGCCGATTCAACTTCCAGGCTGATACGCAACTCAAGAATCGCCAGCACATCCCGCAGCGTCACCACCGTGGCCGGGTCGATCCGGAAACCGCTCGGGCTTGGCGTGTCCAACACAAAGGTGCCGATACCGTGGCGGGTTTCCACCTGCCCCGCCGCCTGCAAACGTGAGATAGCCTCACGCACCACCGTGCGGCTGACCCCATGGGCTTCCATGATGGCCGACTCGGTGGGCAACTTGTCACCACGCTTGAGCTGGCCGTCGCGGATCTGCTCGGACAACACCGTGACCAATTCCTGGGCAAGGCTGCGGCGCTTGCGGGGAAGACGAGGGGCGATGTTGGCGTTTTCCATGACGAATGATCTTTCTCGGCGAACTTGAGTCCGCATCATAGCCCATGGCGGTTGTACGATCACCGTTCTGTCACGACTTTCATCCATATCCCTTGCGCAAAAAAATGCCCCGGCACAGGCCGAGGCATTTTTAGACTTCACCCAAGGGTGAACGCCGCTTACTTCACCACTTTCAGGCTTGGCCGACCGCTTGGACGCGGCGGCTCGGAGTCTGGTGGCGGTACATCATCACCGTCCTCGCCTTCGATCGTTTCGTCGTCCTCGAAAGGCGATTCCAGATCAAACACCATGCCTTGGCCATTTTCCCGGGCATAGATCCCGAGGATGGCACCAATCGGCACGAACAGCGTATGCGGCACGCCGCCAAAACGCCCTTCGAAGCTGACGGCTTCATTGTCCATGTGCAAGTGACGCACTGCACTCGGTGATACGTTCAGCACGATCTGCCCGTCACTGGCAAAACCCTGCGGCACGTCAACCTTGGGAAATTCAGAGTTGACCAGCATGTGCGGGGTGCAATCGTTGTCCACAATCCACTCATAGAGCGCGCGGACCAAATAGGGTCGACTGGAGTTCATCAGCGGCTCCTTAAGCCTTAGCGCATGTCGCGTTCGACACCAGACAGACTCGCCTGGAAAGCCTCACGCGCAAACTGGCGCTCCATGTAATCAAGCAACGGCTTGGCCGGCCGTGGCAGTTCAATGCCCAGGATCGGCAAGCGCCAGAGTATGGGTAATAGGCAGCAATCCACCAAGCTTTGTTCCTCACTGAGGAAAAAAGGCTTGTCGGCGAACAGCGGCGAAACGCCGGTCAGGCTCTCGCGCAATTCCTTGCGCGCTTGCACACGAACGGCTTCTTTACTGCGCGTATCCAGGATCACATCCACCAGCCCGCACCAGTCACGCTGGATCCGATGGATCAGCAGGCGGCTGTTGGCACGCGCCACCGGATACACCGGCAGCAAAGGCGGATGCGGGTAACGCTCATCCAGGTATTCCATCACCACGGTTGACTCCCACAACGCCAGGTCACGATCGACCAGGGTGGGCAAGCTGCCGTAAGGGTTCACTTCGATCAGTTTCGGCGGATGACGACCTGCCTCCACACTGATGATCTCGGCGCTGACACCCTTCTCTGCGAGCACGATGCGTACTCGGTGGGAATAGTGGTCGGCGGGGTCGGAGTAACAGGCCAACCGATTGGTCACGCCCATGGCGGTCCTCCTCGCTTGTTGAAATTATGGAAAGCTCAAAAACGAGCGCGCCCAGAGAGCATCCCTGTAGTGCCTGGTTCAACCAGACCGCTACGTATTCAGAGATGCCGCTGGGCGCGCAAGATTAACAGCAATTGCTTACGGTTGGATCAATGCACATCCTTCCAGTATTCGCGTTTAAGCAGATAAGCGAATACGAAGAAGAAGGCCAGGTACAGCAACACATACGTACCGATGCGCTGATGCTGCAATTTGACCGGGTTGGCCGAGTAGGCCAGGAAGGTCACCAGATTCTTGACCTTCTCGTCGAACTGCTCTTCGTTCAGCGTACCGGTCTTGGGCACGATGGTCAGTTGATCGCACGCTTCGTGTGTCAAAGGCGTGCCGGTCAACGGATCATATTGCTTCTTGCCGTCTTCAACGACCTGAACCTGCTTGCATCCTACCACTTGGCGACCCTGCAGGCCGACCAGAACGTTAGGCATACCGACGTTCGGGAAGACTTTGTTGTTCACGCCGTAAGGGCGCGCCGGGTCTTCGTAGAAGGATTTGAGGTAGCCATAGAGCCAATCGGTACCGCGCACGCGCGCCACCAGGGTCAGGTCGGGCGGCGCAGCGCCGAACCAGGCCTTGGCATCCGCAGGCTGCATGCCGATGTTCATGTGGTCGCCGATCTTGGCGCCGGTGAACACGGCGTGGCTGAGCATCACGTCATGGGGAATGCCCAGGTCATCGGCGACACGCTCGTAACGCTGGAACTTGGCGCTGTGGCAGCCCATGCAGTAGTTGGTGAACGTGCGCAGGCCATCTTGCATGGCGGCCTTGTCGGACACGTCGATATCGACTTTTTCCAGCTCCGCGCCGTGCTCGGCAGCGAAGGACAGTAGCGGCAGCGCCGCAAGGATCAAAGCAACGAATAACTTTTTCATCAGCCAGTCACCCTTTCCGGAACCGGTTTGGTCTTCTCGAGCCGGGTGTAGAACGGCATCAGAATGAAGTAGGCGAAGTACAGGAAGGTGCAGACCTGCGACAGCAGCGTGCGCTCAGGGGTCGGCGCCAATACGCCCAACACGCCCAGGATCACGAATGCAATGCAGAACACCCACAGCCAGATCTTGCTCAGCCAGCCTTTGTAGCGCATCGACTTGACCGGGCTGCGGTCGAGCCATGGCAGTACGAACAGCAGCGCAATCGACGCGCCCATGGCCATTACGCCCATGAGCTTGTCGGGGATCGCCCGCAAGATCGCGTAGAACGGCGTGAAGTACCAGACCGGTGCAATGTGCTCAGGCGTCTTGAAGGCGTTGGCCTGTTCGAAGTTAGGCTTCTCCAAGAAATAACCACCCATCTCCGGGAAAAAGAACACGATCGAGCAGAAGATGAACAGGAAGACCACCACACCGACAATGTCTTTGACGGTGTAATACGGATGGAACGGAATGCCATCCAGCGGGATGCCGTTTTCGTCTTTGTGCTTCTTGATGTCCACACCATCGGGGTTGTTCGAACCCACTTCGTGCAGCGCCAGGATGTGCAGCACCACCAGGCCCAGAATCACGATAGGCAATGCAACGACATGCAACGCAAAGAAGCGGTTCAAGGTGATGCCGGAGATCAGGTAGTCACCGCGAATCCACTGGGTCAGGTCGTTGCCGATCACCGGGATCGCACCAAACAGCGAGATGATCACCTGGGCGCCCCAGTACGACATCTGGCCCCACGGCAGCAGGTAACCCATGAAGGCCTCGGCCATCAGCGCCAGGTAGATCAGCATGCCGAAGACCCACACCAGTTCGCGTGGCTTCTGGTACGAGCCGTAGAGCAGGCCGCGGAACATGTGCATATACACGACGATGAAGAACGCTGACGCGCCGGTGGAGTGCAGCAGACGCAGGATCGAGCCGTACTCGACGTCACGCATGATGTACTCGACGGAGGCGAACGCCTCTTCCGCCGACGGCGTGTAGCTCATCGTCAGCCACACACCGGTGACGATCTGGTTGACCAGCACCAGCAAGGCCAGCGAGCCGAAGAAGTAGAAGAAGTTGAAGTTTTTTGGCGCGTAATATTTGCTGAGATGGTCTTCCCACATTTTAGTGGCGGGGAAGCGCGCATCCACCCAATCCATGAACTTGCTCATCAGGCTTTCTCCCCCTCGTCGACGCCAATGACAATGACACTGTCAGTCTCGTAGTGATGTGGCGGCACTGGCAGGTTCAGTGGTGCGGGTTGTGACTTGTAGACGCGACCGGCGAGGTCGTAATGGGAGCCGTGGCAAGGGCAGAAGTAGCCACCGACCCAATCCTTGCCAAGGTCGGCAGGAGCAACTTCCGGGCGGAAGGTAGGCGAGCAACCCAAGTGGGTGCAGATACCGATCAGCAGCAGGATCTCTGGCTTGATCGAACGGATTTCCTTATCGACGTAGGCGGGCTGGTCGGAGTTCTTCGAGTCGGGGTCAGACAGCTGACCTTCGATTTTCTTCAGATTCCCCAGGATCTCCTCAGTACGACGAACGATGAAGACCGGCTGACCGCGCCACTCAGCAATCATCTGCTGGCCTGGGTCGATCTTGCTGACATTCACCTTCACCGGTGCACCTGCGGCTTTCGCCTTGGCACTGGGAAACCATGACCCCACGAACGGGACCGCAGCCCCCACCGCTCCTGCAGCACCCACCACGGATGTGGCTGCTACCAAGAAGCGACGCCGGCCTGCATTCACGCCGTCATTGCTCATTCAGTCCTCTCCCATCAGCTTTTTGGCCTGTTAAATCAGGCGTCTACTAAGTGTTGAATCTTTACTTATAAAAATTTTGTCGGATGGTAATGAAAAGCCCCACGTATGACAAGGGAATTGCCCTGAGCTCAGCCTCCAGGCCTTGTAGTATAGGGCGTCTACGGATGTGGCAAGTTGTCACGGCGAAATTTATGCATAAATCGCAGGCAATAAAAAACGCCCAGCTCCGTGAGGAGTTGGGCGTTTTTGTGGAACGTAAAGCGAATTAACGCTTCGAGTACTGCGGACGCTTACGCGCTTTACGCAGACCGACTTTCTTACGTTCAACTTCACGAGCATCGCGAGTTACGAAGCCAGCTTTGCGCAGAGCGCCACGCAGGGTTTCGTCGTACTGCATCAGAGCGCGAGTGATACCGTGGCGGATTGCGCCAGCTTGACCACTTACACCGCCACCGATAACGGTGACGTAGATGTCGAACTTTTCAACAGTCTCGGTCAGTTCCAGCGGCTGACGAACTACCATGCGGGCAGTTTCGCGACCGAAGAAGTTTTCCAGAGTGCGGTTGTTGATCGAGATGTTACCAGTACCCGGACGCAGGAAAACGCGAGCGGTAGCGGTTTTGCGACGGCCAGTGCCGTAATTTTGAGTCGCCGACATAATGAACTATTCCGTTAAAACTTCAGTTCTTGGGGCTGCTGAGCAGCATGAGGGTGTACAGCGCCCGCATAGACTTTCAGCTTGCGAAACATATCGCGACCCAGTGGGCCCTTAGGCAGCATACCTTTGACCGCGATTTCGATCGGGGCTTCAGGCTTCTTGGAGATCAGGCCTTCGAAGTTCGAAGACTTGATACCGCCTGGGAAACCGGAGTGACGGTAGTACATTTTGTCTTGCGCTTTGTTGCCGGTAACACGTACCTGCTCGGCGTTGATGATGACAATGTAGTCACCGGTGTCAACGTGAGGGGTGTACTCAGGCTTGTGCTTGCCACGCAGACGGCTGGCGACTTCAGTGGCCAGACGACCCAGGGTCTGACCAGCGGCGTCGACGACAAACCAGTCGCGCTGAACTGTTTCCGGTTTTGCAGTAAAAGTTGTCATTCTTTAATAGCCTCAGGGGCCGCCCTGTAAATTAGACGGCGGATCTTACTGAATAGTGCGTACTTTGACAAGTCAAAGGCAGCCGGATACAGACGCTATCGGGGGCTCGGGTCGGCGCGTCCGTTCAACGGCAAGATTCTTCGGCAGGCGGCGCATCACTTCCACTGCAGAAAGAGGTGGGCAATTATGCAGATTGCGAAAAAAAATTCAACCTGCTTTTATGATTGTTTTCCCCGAAGGAGTACCCGATGGATTATCGACAGCTGGGCCGCACCGATCTGAACGTAAGCGCGATCGCCTTGGGCACCATGACTTGGGGTGAGCAGAACAGCGAGGCAGAGGCCTTCGCACAGATCGAACGGGCCAAGGCCGCAGGGATCAACTTCCTCGACACCGCAGAAATGTACCCGGTGCCGCCCAAGGCCGACACCTATGCCACCACCGAGCGTTATATCGGTAATTACTTCAAGAGCCGCGGCGACCGTGCCGACTGGATCCTCGCCAGCAAGATCGCCGGCCCCGGCAATACCATCGACTATATCCGCGACGGCCACCTGCGCCACAACCGCAAGCACATCGTCGACGCCCTGGATGCCAGCCTCAAACGCCTGCAAACCGACTGGATCGACCTCTACCAGTTGCACTGGCCGGAGCGCAGCACCAACTTCTTTGGCCAACTGAGCTACAAGCACAAGGACGAAGACGACCTGACCCCGCTGGAAGAAACCCTCGAGGCGCTGGACGAGCAGGTAAAAGCCGGCAAGATCCGCCACATCGGCCTGTCCAACGAAACCCCGTGGGGCACCATGAAGTTCCTGGCCCTGGCCGAAGCCCGTGGCTGGACCCGCGCCGTGTCGATCCAGAACCCCTACAACCTGCTCAACCGCAGCTTTGAAGTGGGTTTGGCGGAAGTGGCTATTCGCGAGCAATGCGGCTTGCTGGCCTATTCGCCGCTGGCATTCGGCATGCTCAGCGGCAAATACGAAAATGGCGCCCGCCCGGCCAAGGCGCGCCTCACCGAGTACAGCCGTTTCAGCCGCTACTTCAACCCGCAGTCGGAAGCCGCGTGCAGCCGTTATGTGGCCCTGGCGCGGGAACATGGCCTGGACCCGGCGCAGATGGCGCTGGCATTTGTGACGCAACAGCCGTTTGTGACCAGTAATATTATTGGGGCCACGAGCCTGGAGCAGCTGGACAGCAACATTGCCAGTGCTGATTTGAAGCTGTCCAAGGAAGTGCTGGAAGGGATTGAGGCGATTCAGAAGGATCATCCGAACCCAGCGCCTTGATTGAGCCGAAATGATCGTTCCCACGCTCTGCGTGGGAATGCCGCCCTGGACGCTCCGCGTCCGCGCTTGAAGGTATGACGCAGAGCGTCACCGGATGCATTCCCACGCAGAGCGTGGGAACGATCCGATGGGCGTCAAAGCGCCCGCGCAATAATCTCCTTCATGATCTCATTGGTCCCCGCATAAATGCGCTGCACCCGCGCATCCGCCCAAGCCCGCGCAATCGGGTATTCCCACATAAAGCCGTAGCCACCGTGCAATTGCACGCACTCGTCGAGTACCTTGCACTGCAGGTCCGTGGCCCAGTACTTGGCCATCGCGGCGGTGGGCACATCAAGCTTGCCTTCCAGGTGCAGCGCCATGCATTTGTCGACAAACACGCGGCCGATCTGAATCTCGGTGGCCATCTCCGCCAGTTTGAAGCGGGTATTCTGGAAGTCGGCAATCGCCTTGCCGAACGCCTTGCGCTCGCGGGTGTAGTCCAGGGTCCACTGCAGCGCAGCTTCGGCGGATGACAGCGCGCCAATCGCTACCGTCAGGCGCTCCTGAGGCAGCTCCTGCATCAAGTAGGCGAAGCCCATGCCTGCCTGGCCCAGCAGGTTACCCTTGGGCACGCGCACGTCCTGAAAGAACAGTTCCGAGGTGTCCTGGGCCTTCATGCCGACCTTCTCCAGGCGCTTGCCCTTGTCGAAGCCCGGCGTATCGGCTTCCACCAGAAACAGGCTGGTGCCCTTGGCGCCGGCCTTGGGGTCGGTCTTGGCCACGACAATGACCAGCTCGGCGAGGTAGCCGTTGGTGATGAAGGTCTTGGAGCCGTTGATCACATACTCGTCGCCGTCCAACACGGCGGTGGTCTTGACGCCCTGCAAGTCAGAGCCGGCGCCCGGTTCGGTCATCGCAATGGCCGTGACCATCTCGCCGGAGATCAATTTGGGCAGGTACTTTTGCTTCAGCGCCTCACTGCCGTAATGCAGGATGTACGGCGCGACGATGTCCGAATGCAGGGAAAAGCCAATGCCGGTAAGGCCCAGGCGGCTGATCTCTTCGATCACCACCGCGCTGTACAGAAAGTCCGCGCCCAGCCCGCCATATTCTTCCGGCAGGTGGGAGCACAGCATCCCCGCCTCCCCCGCCTTGCTCCACAGGTTACGGTCGATGTAACCCTGCTTTTCCCACTGTCCGTGGAACGGCGCAGCGTGTTTTTCGAGGAAGGTACGCACGCTCTCGCGGAAGAGTTCGTGCTCCGAGCTGAACAAGGTTCTGGGGATCATGGGTCACCTGCGTGGATTGTCGGACAAAGACCAGCCCACAGAGCCTATGCCGCGAAGGCGTCACAGGACACTGGACACATGCGACAAAAAATAAGACGATCCAGCCGTCTGGTGACCACTTTCCCCTATAAGAATAAATGAAATTATGTCTAACCAAATCTCCACGCCCTTGCGGCGCGTCAGCATTTTGGCCATTGATCGGGTATTCGCTTCCACCCTCATGCAAGCCAAGGATTTCTTCCACCTCGCCAGCCTGCGTTACGGCAAGCAGCAAGGCCTGGGCCTGACCCCGGCATTTGAAACGCGCCTGGTCAGCCCCGACGGGCAATCGGTACGCAGCTTCAGCGATGTGATCATGCCGGTGGACGGCGGCCTGGAAAACGCCGACATCATCGTGTTGCCGGCCTTCTGGGACGACTTCGACGCGCTGTGCACCCGTTACCCGCAAGTGCTGCCCTGGCTGCGCGAGCAACATGCGCGTGGCGCGGTGCTGTGCGGCGAAGCCACCGGGGTGTTCTGGCTGGCCGAAGCCGGGCTGCTCGATGGCAAGGAGGCGACCACTTACTGGCGCTTCTTCAACGCCTTCAGCGAGCGTTTCCCCAAGGTGCAACTCAACCAGGACAAGCATCTCACCGACGCCGACAACCTGTACTGCGCCGGCGGCACTACCTCAGCGTGCGACCTTTACATCTACCTGATCGAACGCTTCTGCGGCGCCAACATCGCCCAGGCCGTGGCCCGCGACATCCTTTACGAAGTGCAGCGCAGCTACGCGCCAGGGCGCATCGGTTTTGGTGGGCAGAAGCTGCACCAGGACGTGATCATCCTGCAGATCCAGCACTGGCTGGAAGAGCACTTTGCCGACAAGTTCCGCTTCGAAGACGTCGCTCGGGAACACGGCATGAGCATCCGTAACTTCATGCGGCGGTTCCAGACTGCGACCGGTGACAAGCCGCTGCACTACCTGCAAAGGCTGCGCATCGAGACAGCCAAAGGCCTGCTCTCGGGCAGCCGCAAGAGCATCAAGACCATCAGTTATGAGGTGGGTTACGACGATGCGAGCTTCTTCGCGCGGCTGTTCAGGCAGCACACCGAGCTGTCGCCGAACCAGTATCGCCAGCAGTTCCAGCAAGCCGCCTGACCCAAAGTAAACACAAACCCATGTGGGAGCTGGCTTGCCTGCGATAGCGGTGGATCAGTGAGTACATTTGTTCCTGAACCACCGCCATCGCGGGCAAGCCCGGCTCCCACAGGTGATATCCATTGTTCTGGAGAACACCCATAAAAAAGGCCTGCATCACTGCAGACCGCGTAAGCCAAGGTAACCACAAACCCATGTGGGAGCTGGCTTGCCTGCGATGGCGGTGGATCAGTGAGTACATTTGTTCCTGACCCACCGCCATCGCGGGCAAGCCCGGCTCCCACAGGTGATCTCCATTGTTCTGGAGAACACCCATAAAAAAGGCCTGCATCACTGCAGGCCGCGTAAGCCAAGGTAACCACAAACCCATGTGGGAGCTGGCTTGCCTGCGATGGCGGTGTATCAGTGAGTACATTTGTTCCTGACCCACCGCCATCGCGGGCAAGCCCGGCTCCCACAGGTGATCTCCATTGTTATGGAGAACACCCATAAAAAAGGCCTGCATCACTGCAGGCCGCGTAAGCCAAGGTAACCACAAACCCATGTGGGAGCTGGCTTGCCTGCGATAGCGGTGTATCAGTGAGTACATTTGTTCCTGACCCACCGCCATCGCGGGCAAGCCCGGCTCCCACAGGTGATCTCCACTGTTCTGGAGAACATCCATAAAAAAAGCCTGCATCACTGCAGGCCTTGGTCATTTCATGCACATCGCTTACGGCTTGTGCCCACGCGACAGGAACTCGTGGGACTGCATTTCGAGCAAGCGGCTCAGGGTACGCTGGAATTCGAAGTTCAAGCGACCGCCCGTGTAGAGGTCCTTGAGCTCGACTTCCGCCGAGATGATCAGCTTCACGTTACGGTCGTAGAACTCATCGACCATGTTGATGAACCGCCGCGCGATGTCATCGGTAGTAACGCTCATCTGCTCCACGCCGCTCAAGATCACCGCGTGGAAGATCTTGCCCAGCTCGATGTAGTCGTTCTGGCTACGCGGGCCGTCGCAGAGCTGGCGGAACTCGAACCAGGCCACGTCATCGCAGGTACGCAGGGCGATGATTTCGCGGTTCTCGATCATCAGCTTGTCGTTTTCCACCGCCTGGGTGCATTCCGGCGTCAGCGCGCGGAAGCTCTTTTTCAGGCTTTCATGCGCCGCTTCGTTCAGCGGGAAGTGGAACAGCTCGGCCTGCTCAAGGTGACGCAAACGGTAGTCGACGCCGCTGTCGACGTTGACGATTTCGGTGTTCTGCTTGATCAGCGCGATGGCCGGCAGGAAACGTGCGCGTTGCAGGCCGTCCTTGTACAAGCCGTCGGGAACGATGTTCGAGGTGGCGACCAGGGTCACGCCGTTCTTGAACAGCTCTTCCATCAAGGTGCCGAGGATCATGGCATCGGTAATGTCGGAGACGAAGAACTCATCGAAGCAGATCACCCTTGCCTCTTCGGAGAAGCGCTTGGCGATGATGGTCAGCGGGTTTTTCTCACCCGGCAGGGTCTTCATCTCTTCGTGCACACGCTTCATGAAGCGGTGGAAGTGCGTACGGACCTTTTCCTTGAACGGCAACGCTTCGAAGAAGGTGTCGACCAGATAAGTCTTGCCGCGGCCCACGCCACCCCAGAAATACAGGCCTTTGACCGGCGTGTGGTCTTTCTTGCCAAACAGCTTGCTGAACATCCCTGGCTTGTTGTGCGAGGCCGCGACCAGGTCGTCGTACAGGCGCTGCAAATGACGCACCGCATTTTCCTGGGCCGCGTCATGGAAGAATTCAGGGCGTTTCAGATCAGCTTGATATCGTTCTAGGGGCGTCATAATTTCGTTAGCAAGGCAACAAAAACGGGCCGTCACTGTAACGACGGCCCTGGATAATGGCAATCAACCCTTGGTCGGGTTAATCCTCGATGGGGGTCAACGCAACGCGCAAGGCGGCAATGGCAGCATCACGCGACGTTTCGTCGGCAAATTCAGCGCTGTCGGCCACGGCAGCACCGTCCAGCCATACGCTGAAGCCTGTGGCCTCAGTGCGTACGTCCAGCGCGTCGCCGCTTTGCAGTTGCTTGGTCACTGCGCCCGCCGCTTTGCCGTCGGCAAAGTTGCGCGACAACAGCAATTGCTCGCCATCGGCCGACAGCAGGCGGAAGCGGAAGCTGCCGTCGTCTTCACGGAAGCTCACGAAGCGCGCAGCCTTCGCGGCTTTCTTCTTGGCCACCACCGGCGCGGCGGCCTGGTTGACGAACGAGCGCAGGCCCACGGCTTCACGCAGCTCGGCAAGGAACGGCGCGGCCACGGCGCGGGCTTTCTTGGCGCCGATCAGCAGCAGGTCTTCCATGTCCGAGGGGCGCGACATCAACTGATGGTAACGCTCACGCGGCTCGCTCAGT
This sequence comes from Pseudomonas sp. PA-5-4B, assembly GCF_021606215.1. Classification (NCBI taxonomy): domain Bacteria; kingdom Pseudomonadati; phylum Pseudomonadota; class Gammaproteobacteria; order Pseudomonadales; family Pseudomonadaceae; genus Pseudomonas; species Pseudomonas sp. PA-5-4B. The sequence goes on from NZ_WKDB01000036.1 coordinate 55,279, forward strand.
TGGCTGTCGAGCAGTTGGAACAGGCGGCTCTTCGCCTCGCCCCAGCCCAGGCCTTGCAGCAGCTCGGCGCGGAACTCTTGTTCCTGAGCCTTGCTGGCAAACGCCTGGAACAAGGTGAACAGATGCGAATTGTCCGGGTCCTTGGCTTCGCCGGGCGCACGCGAGTCGGTGACGATCCGCGAGATCGCGTCTTTCATGTCCTTGGCGCTGGTGAACAACGGGATGGTGTTGTCGTAGCTCTTGGACATCTTGCGGCCATCGAGGCCTGGCAAAGTGGCGACGCTTTCTTCGATCAACGCCTCAGGCATGGTGAAGAATTCTTTACCGTTGCCGAACAGGTGGTTGAAACGCTGGCCGATGTCGCGGGCCATTTCCACGTGCTGGATCTGGTCACGGCCGACCGGCACCTTGTGCGCGTTGAACATCAGGATGTCCGCCGCCATCAGCACCGGGTAGCTGTACAGGCCCATGCTGATGCCCGCGTCCGGGTCTTCGCCGGCTTCAACGTTCTTGTCCACCGAGGCCTTGTAGGCATGGGCGCGGTTGAGCAGGCCCTTGGCGGCAACACAGGTCAGCAGCCAGGTCAGTTCAGGGATTTCCGGGATGTCGGACTGGCGATAGAAGGTCACCCGGTTCACATCCAGGCCACCGGCGAGCCAGGTCGCGGCGATTTCCATGCGCGAGCGCTGGATGCGCTGCGGGTCATCGCACTTGATCAGGGCGTGGTAGTCGGCCAGGAAGTAGAAGGAATCGGCATTCGCGTCCTGGCTGGCGAGGATCGCAGGGCGGATCGCACCGGCGTAGTTGCCCAGGTGCGGCGTGCCGGTGGTGGTGATGCCGGTGAGGATACGGGTACGAGTCGTCATGGGTAATCGCTTATCAGACTGCTATCAATTCGAGAGGCGCGGCAGCACCAGATCCTTGAGGTCGGTGAGCTTGCCATGAAAAAAGTGTCCGCATTCTGCCACTTTCAGCAGCTCATGGGGGCGTTTCAGGGCGGCGGACCAGTCGTACACGGTCTGTGGGTCGACCACTTCGTCGGTTTCCGGCTGGATCAGGGTTAACGGGCAGCCTTGGGGCAGCACGTCGCTATCGCGCAGGCGCATCACCGCAGCGGCAACCATGAACAGGTGCGCAAGCTTTTCGCCCTTGGCTTCCAGGCGGCCACCGAGACTGGCTGCAACATAACCGCCGAACGAAAACCCGAGCAGGGTGATCGGCAGCTCGGGGTGCTTTTCCCGCAGCCAGGTGGCCGCCGCTTCGGCATCGTCCACTTCACCGGTGGCCATGTCGTGAGTACCGGCGCTCGCGCCGACGCCACGGTAATTGAAACGTAAAGTAATCAAACCAGCATCGCGGGCAGTGCGTTGCAGGGTCGAAACGACTTTATTGAGCATGGTCCCGCCTTGCACCGGGTTAGGGTGGCAGATCAGCGCCAGGCCACGTGGCTCGGGGTGATCCAGGTACAAGGCTTCCAATTGGCCCACCGGGCCAGCGATCAAAACGGGGGTTTCACGCATGAGCAAGGAATGAACTCCGTGACCTCTCAAAGGGTCGACTCGTCTAGCTAAAAGTCTGTGCATGGCATCATTGCGAGCTTAATCGCGGTATACAGCGCAGGTTTGAGCCGTTAACGTAAAGCAAAGCCGTTTATAGAGGAAGGACTCGTGGAACACTCGCTCTTAGTTTGGTTGTTGCCGACTCTTGCCCTGGTTGCCGGTGTCGCCATTGGATTCCTGGTTGCCCGCCTGCTGCCGAATGCCGCGCCTAACCGCACGCAGCGTCAGCTGGATGACATTCAGGAACGTTTTGACAGTTATCAGAACGAGGTTGTTACCCACTTCAACAGCACCGCGACCCTGGTCAAGAAGCTCACCCAGAGCTACCAGGAAGTACAGGATCATCTCGCCGATGGCGCCAACCGCCTCGCCCTCGACGACATCACCCGCCAGCGCCTGCTGGCCGCGTTGCATTCCGATGCACCGCAAGCCCCACGGGAGCGCCTGACGCCACCGCGGGAAAACCAGGAGCCGCCACGGGACTACGCGCCAAAAACGCCGAACGCCCCAGGCATGCTGGATGAGCATTACGGTTTGAAGAAGTAAGTTTTTTCAAACACTAAAAAGCCCGGCTGATCGATGATCAGCCGGGCTTTTTTGTGGGCCTCAATCAAGCAGGCGACACCGGTCAACTGTGGGAGCTGGCTTGCCTGCGATAGCGGTGTATCAGCAAAGCTTCCATTGCCTGACACACCGCCATCGCGGGCAAGCCCGACTCCCACATTGACCGCGTAAGACCTTAAGCCGGTTGTTGCTCCTGCAACAGCCCACCCTCAATCCGCACATGCCGCCCATGAAAACGCTTGAGGCTGCTGCGATGGCCGACACTGACGATGCTCAGACCCGGCAGTTCATCGATCAGCGCTTGATACAGGTTCGCTTCATCCTCTTCATCCATCGCCGAGGTGGCTTCGTCCATGTACAGCCACTGCGGCGCGAACAATAAGGCACGCGCAAAGGCCAGACGTTGCTGCTCACCGGGCGAGAGCATGCGTTGCCAATGGTTGGCCTCATCCAGACGGCTGACCAGATGCGGCAAGCGGCAAGTTTCCAGGACCTGTGCATAACGTTCGGCCGGGTAGGTGCTGTCGTCTTGTGGATAACTCAACACGGCCTTCAGGCTGCCAATCGGCAAGTAAGGCTTTTGCGGCAGGAACAGATAACGCGCCGCCGGCAGGCAAATGCTGCCGTGGCCCGCCGGCCACAAGTCACCCATGGCGCGCAGCAATGTACTTTTACCGCTACCGGAACGCCCACTGAGCATCACGCGCTGGCCAGGCTCTACCGTCATGTCGGCATCGGTGAGCAGGTGGCGGCCGTCGGCCAGGTCCATGCCCAGGTCTTTGACCACCAGTTGCTCGCCGTGCGGGCGCACATCGATGGCCGGAGCACGTTGTTCGTTGCGGCTCATGGCCTCATGGAAACTCAGCAGACGGTCACTGCTGGCACGCCAGCTGGCGAGGTCGGAGTAAGCGGTGATAAACCAGCTGAAGTTGCCCTGCACATTGCCGAACGCCGAGTTGATTTGCATCAGCTCGCCCAGTTCGATCTTGCCGGCGAAATAGCGCGGTGCCGCCACGATAAATGCAAAGACAACCGCGATCTGCTCATAGCCTGCGGTGAAGAATGTCAGGCGCTTGGACACCTTCATGATGTCCCAATAGTTGTGCCAGACCTTGCCGAACCGCGCACTCAAACGTTGATTCTCGTTTGACTCGCCATTGTACAAAGCAATGCTTTCGGCATTTTCCCGCACGCGCACCATGGAGAAACGCAAGTCTGCTTCGAACCGTTGCTGCTGGTTGCTAAGGCCGATCAAACGACGGCCGATCAGGTGCGTCAGCCAACTGCCGACGGCGGCATACAGCAATGCGCACCAGAACATGTAGCCGGGGATGGTGATACCGAAGACTTCGATGCTGCCCGACACGCCCCACAAGATAATCGAGAACGACACCAGACTGACCACATTGCGCAGCAGGCCCAAACCCAGAGCTAATGTGTTCAAGGTAAAGCTATTGAGGTCTTCGGAAATCCGCTGGTCCGGGTTATCGGTGTAGCCGCCCTGCTCCAACTGGTAGTAGTTCTTGTTGTTAAGCCAGCGTGCAAAGTGCTTTTCGGTGAGCCACGCGCGCCAGCGAATGGTCAACATCTGGGTCAGATAGAGGCGGTAGACCGCGCCGAGAATAGCCACTGCAGCGATGCCGCAGAAATAGATGATCTGTTGCCAGAAGGCCGCAGTGTCCTTTTTTTCCAGGGCGTTGTAGAAATCCTTGTACCAGTGGTTAAGCCACACGGAAATCGCCACGCTGAACAGCGTCAGACCAATCACCACAGCCAGCAACAACCAGGCCTTGCCCTTCTCTTCACTACGCCAATACGGTGTGATCATCGCCCAGGTTCGGCGCAAGAATTGCCCACGCACCGCGTCGTTGACCGCGGAATACTCAGCGTTCTGATTCATCGTTCAGGCTCTGTAAGAAAATGTGACAGGCGTTTGAACCGATCATAGACGATCGGTTCAGCGCGCTGTGCAGCCTGAAGCAGATTGTTCAGACTTTGTTCAGCGCCGTACAGGACGCTTCTGCAGCTTGCGTTGCAGGGTGCGACGGTGCATGCCCAGGGCACGGGCAGTGGCGGAGATATTGCCTTCGTGTTCGGTGAGCACGCGCTGGATGTGTTCCCACTGCAGGCGGTCCACCGACATCGGGTTTTCCGGCACCAGGGTATCGAGGTCGGCGTGCTCTGAGAGCAACGCAGCCAGCACGTCGTCGGCATCCGCCGGCTTGCACAGGTAGTTGCAGGCGCCGCGCTTGATGGCCTCGACGGCGGTGGCGATGCTGGAGTAACCGGTGAGGATCACCACGCGCATTTCCGGGTCGAGCTCCAGCAGCTTGGGCAGCAGCACCAGGCCGGAGTCGCCATCCATTTTCAGGTCGAGCGCGGCGTAGTCCGGCAGGTCGGCCTGGGCGATGGTCAGGCCTTCTTCAGCCGAACCTGCGGTGCTCACGCGAAAGCCACGACGGCTCATGGCGCGCGCCATCACGCGGGTAAAGGTGGCGTCGTCATCTACCAGCAACAGGTGCGGCAGTTCTTCGCCTTCGACTTGGATCTCGTCACTCATCGATATCTCCTCGTGCGACACGGGGCAGGCGCAGCTCGGTGAGCGTGCCACCTTCCTCATGACTATAGAGCTTCACTGAGCCGCCCGCGCGGGTCACGCTGGCCTTGCTCAAAAACAGGCCGAGGCCGAAGCCTTTGCCCTTGGTGGTAAAGAAGGGTTTGCCGATTTGTTCGGCAATGGCCAGCGGCACGCCCGCGCCGTGGTCACGAATGCTGATGGTGACGTTTTCGGCGTCCCAGTCCAGCTGCACGCCCAAGCCTTCGGGGCAAGCGTCGGCGGCGTTGTTCAGCAGGTTGAGCAAGGCCTGGGTCAGGTCCGGCGGCGGCGCCATGCGCGGCACACTGCCCTGCCCTAATAGATGAAAACGGTAACTGGCTTCGGGGCGCATCAGGTGCCAGCGATTCAGGGCTTCGTCGAGCCACTGGGTCACGTCCTGCATCTCCACCGCCAGGCGGCGATTGGCTTCGGCGGCGCGCACCAGTTGCTGCAAGGTCTGCTTGCATTGCTTGACCTGTTCACGCAGCACGCCGAGATCTTCTTGCAACACCGGGTCGTGATGGTCCTGGGTCATTTCGTTAAGCAGCACGCTCATGGTCGCCAGTGGTGTGCCCAACTCGTGGGCGGCACCCGCGGCCTGGGTGGCGACGGCCAGCAATTGCTGGTCGCGCAGGCCTTCTTCGCGGCGAATGGCGCGCAGCTCTTCCTGACGGCGCAGTTCTTCGGCCATGCGTGCAGCGAAGAACGTGATCACTGCAGCAGACAGCGCGAAGCTCAGCCACATCCCGTAGATCTGCAGGTTTTCGCGGGCGATGGGAAAGGTTTGCAACGGATAGAACTGCGCCAGCAGCAAGGTATAGAGCGTCAGCGCAATACCCGACAGCACTACCGAATAGCGCCATGGCAAGGTCACGGCGGCGATGGTCAGTGGCACCAGGTAGTAAGAAACAAACGGGTTGGTGGAACCACCAGAGAAATAAAGCAACACACTGTGGATAAACAGATCGCAGGCCAACTGGAGTGCGTATTCCAACTCGGTCACAGGCCACGTGGTACGCAGGCGGATGGCCGTGAACGCGCACAGCACAGTGGAAAACGCCAGGGTCACACCCAGTTGCAGCCACGGCAGCGGCAGCAGGTCGAACCAATAGGCAAGCCCGACGGAGCCGGCCTGTGCGGCCAGTACCAGGGTGCGGATGAACGTCAGGCGCCAGAGGTTCTGGCGTGTGGCGGAAGTCAGTTTTACGGCGGCGAGCATGAGCTCTCCCGGTGAGCGCTGCAGGCGGATCGGCACGAGTATAAACGAAGCAGACCCGCTGGCACGGCGCGTGTGGCTCTTTGACGCAGGCCGGCCAAACGACCGTTCGTCGGCGCCATCACAACTTGTAGCGAATGTGTAAACCCGAAGAACCCGATACCACCGTCTACAGTCATACCCGATACGAACACCTTAAGGAGCTTCCATGTCTCGTTTCACTCGCAGTGCAGCTGTTATCACCCTGGGCGTCGCCACTCTTGCCAGCCTCCCCGCTTTGGCAGCCGAAGGGCTGAACTACAACCAGATTTCCCTGCGCGCCGAGGTCAGCCAGGAGGTTGCCCGCGACAAGATGATCGTCACGCTGTACACCGAATCGCAAAATGCCGACCCGGCCAAGCTTGCTGCCGAAATCACCAACACCATGAACAAGGCGTTGGGCCAGGCACGTGAAGTCAAAGCCGTAACCCTGCGCCAAGGCAGCCGCAACAGCTACCCGATCTACGACAGCAAGAACCAGAAGATCACCGGTTGGCGCGAACGCGCCGAACTGCGTCTGGAAAGCGCCGACTTCCCGGCACTGTCCAAACTCACTGGCGAGCTGTTGAACACCCTGAAAATGGAAAACATGGACTTCGCCATCGCCGACACCACGCGCAAGGCCAGCGAAGATGCGTTGCTCAAGGATGCGGTCGCCGCGTTCAAGGCCCGTGCCCAGCTCGCAACTGACGCGTTGGGTGGCAAGGGCTACAAGATCGTCAACCTGAACTTCAACACCAATGGTTACCCGATGCCTTACGCCCGCAATGGCGGGATGATGATGAAGGCGGCCATGGCGGATTCGGCGCCAACGCCAGAAGTAGAAGCCGGCACCAGCCAGGTCAACATGAGCGCTGATGGGGTGATTGAAGTCTTGCACTAAACCCTTTGCGATATTAGAAACGGCGCAGCCTGACAGGCTGCGCTTTTTTTTGACCGCGCTTATGTCGCCCAACAGCCCCACACCGACATCGCAAAATCACAACTCACATCGCCGCGCTCGAACGCCATACAGCAACATTTCATTAACGACGACCGTAAAATTTCAAGTGGAACGCTTTCCCACTCAAACTGCCATGCAACAGTTGACAGTACCTTCATGTAAAACTTTTCTTCTGCACAGTCGGAATAAGTTTAAGCATCAACTTTACGTGCTCAACCAGGGTGTAAAGTGGAACTCGACGCGTCCAGCCCCCCACTGAGTGATCATCACTGCTGCCTTAACTTAACAAGCAACGTGTTTATTCGACGTTCTCTGTGCGATGCCTGCTATTGCACCGCAGCGTAAACTTGCGGCCGCCTGCTGCCCAGTGAGGATCGACAGTTAAGTTCACAACCCACTCAGTAAATCGAGCCGACCATGCAAACAATGGCACCCTCTTCGCTGCACGCTTGCGCTACACCAACTACTCCCTTGGATTCAAACTATCCAGAACAAGCACACATGGGCAATCGCGTCACTCGCGATCTATCCCCTCCGGATAGAAATTCAAGAGGCTTACCGAGGGGCCAACCGTTTTATCGCGGTGGGTTTCATGGACACTCGCCCTTCGACGATCTTAAACCGGGTAATATCCAGGGAGTCATTTATGGGTGGAGCGTCACTCCACCCGCGGCGAACGCCTCCCTGCAAGAACGGGAGGCACGTATGGGTGACTATGCGGATCGCGTAAGGTGGAAGTTAAAGCTTGTGGAACACGGTAGCGAAGGCGAAAGGAATATTAAATTCCAAGATGCCCGTCAATACATGGAACCCGCAGGTTACTTCAGTGGCGGTTTGCTGGCAGCCGGGTATGACCCGCATGAAACAATCACGGTGACGTTCACCGCTTACACCAAGGAGCTTAATGGTGCTTCTCACCTGACCAGCAAAGACGAGCGCACCTACTTTGCATGGGAGATTGCAGCCGGAGCCCTTAAGCACGATAGGCC